>JAIRNB010000367.1 GCA_031258265.1 Treponema sp.
AAAGCTGTCCCGAATCTTGGCCGTGAAGGAGTCCTCGCTGGGATGGGCATAGATGATCAATACTTGCATAAACACCTTTCATAAAACCGGCACATGGGGGTCTGCGGCTTTCGTTCAACGCCGGGAAATTACCGGTACTATGCACCAGCCGCATTTGTTAATATACAGCCTTCCGGCTTATTTTCCAGCACAACGCGCTCCGCGCGTTGTGCCGCGCGCGCACTGTGCGCACTGCCCCAGCTAAAGCTGGGGCGCATTGATAAATTTTGGGGCTTTTTCTGGCGCTAAACCGTGCCGCATTATCAAATAAACAAGCTGCGCTTGCTTGCTGCGGGCTCAGCTAAAGCTGAGGCGCATCATTTAATTTGGGGGCATACGGTGGCGCTATGCGAAGCCACATTGGTTTAATTAGTGTCCGTCCACAAAGTCGGTTACTTTGTGGACGGAACTTGTATTTGTTCCCGTTTTGTACCAAAACGGTACACAAATACCTTTTTTAAGGAAGTCTGTCCATAATGTGTCTACATTATGGACAGACACTAATTAACAAGCTACGCTTTTCGCGCTCTTGTGCGGCTAAAGCCGCACCGCATGGTTTAACTATGGGGCATTACCGGCGCGCGCGTCAGCCAAGCTAAAGCTTGGCCGCATTAGTCCAAATTGGGGCCTTTACTTGCGCTAGGCCATGCCGCATTGGTCTGCCAACAACCTACGGTTGCTCATTTCGGGCCAGGCCATGCTACAGTGGTCTAATAAACAACCTGCGGTTGTTTGTTCTTGGCCTTTCGCGCAAGGGATTGTAGGGGCGCGTCAGACCCGAAGGGGCTGGCGCGTTCCCGGAGGGAATGGAGCGTAAGCGGAACCCCGAAAAGCCCGGTTCCCGCCGCCGGGCGGCGGGAATGCGCCCAAAAACAATAGATTAAAACCGGGACTCAATAGTTTTCCAGCAGCTCGATGAAGCACTTTAGATCTTTTTGACCGTCCAGGTAGGCGTATTCGCCGCTGCCGCTGCCGTATTTTCCCCGCTGGACGCAGCGCAGCCCGAAGTCTTCGCCGGCCTTAATTTTTTCGTCCATGTTTTTAACGCCAAAGGCTATGTGGTGCAGGCCCTCGCCGTGCTGGTCCAGAAAATCCTGCCAGCAGCTTTCTACTCCGTTGGGCTGGATTAGTTCCAACTGGACGGCCGGGCCGATGTTGAAAAAGGCCATGAGGCAGTTTGCCTCCGGGGCCGCTTTGCCGTAGACCACGGTGCCGGTTACTTCATATTTGCCCCCGTCGATGGTGGCGGGGAGCTCCTGCCCCAGGAAAGCGGCGAATTTTTTCTTTGTCTTTTCGATGTCCCGTACTACCAGGGCAACCTGGGTGATTGTGCTGGTTCCGATAACTCCCGCCATGTTATTCCTCCGTGCTGTGATTATTAATCCGGCGCTGTATGTTATGGGCTACACCGCCGCCAGATCCCGTTCAAAAATTTTGAATGTCTTGGTTGGGCATTTTTCCGCGCAGGTCCCGCAGCTTGTACATTTGGCGTAGTCTACCACGGGGATGAGGCCGGAAAGATCGATGCAGTTCTGGGGGCAGTTCCGTGCGCAGAGGCCGCACTTGATACAGGCGATTTTGCAGGCCCTGGAAATTTGCTGCCGGTTGGGGTTGCGGTTGGAACAGAGAACCAGGGCCCCCTTCTGATCCCGGGGAATCCCTTTGAGGATCTGCTGGGGACATTCGGCGATACAGAGGCGGCAGCCAGTACATTTGGCGTAGTCTACTTTTGGAAGGCCGTTGTCCTGCAAACTTAAAGCGCCAAACTTGCACTTTTTTACGCAGTCCCCAAAGCCAAGGCAGCCCCAGGCGCAGAGTTTGGTCCCCCCCGCGGAAAGCTTTGCCCCCCGGCAGGTCTCCAGCCCGGTGTAAAGCCCCTTTGGTACTGTGTGGAGTTTTGAGCCCTGGCAGGCCAGAACCGTGACGGTGGAGATGACATTGGCGCTGACCCCCAGGATGGCGGTAAGTTTATCCGCCGTCTCCTTGCCCCCCACGGAACAGGCGCCGGGGCCGGCGTTTCCGGCGGCCAGGGCAGCGGCGTAGCCGTCACAGCCGGGATAACCGCAGGCCCCGCAGTTGGCGCCGGGCAGGACTTCCCGGATCCTGCCGGCCAGGGGGTCATCCGGGACCGCAAAGACCTTGCGGAAGAAGCCCAGGGCCGCCCCCAGGGTAAAGGCAAGCAGGGCGGAGAAAACCGCGGTAATAAGAACGATGGCCGAAAGCGCGGGAACGATGCCGGGTGTCACTGCAAACTCCTCATTTTACCAGGCCCTTAAAGCCCATAAAAGCTACGGAAAGCAGCGCCGCCGCGACAAAGAGAACCGGCGTACCCTTGAGGAAGGGGGGGATGGGGCTGGTCTTTATCCGGCGGCGGATTCCCGCCAGCAGCAGCAGGGAAAGCAGGAAGCCCAGGGCCACCCCCAGGGCGTACACCAGCGCTTCTTCAAACCGGTACTCCCTGCCTGTGAAGGGGCAGATGTTGTCCTGTACCTCCAGAGTTACCGCCAGGATGGCGCAGTTGGTGGTGATCAGGGCCAGATATATCCCCATGGAACCGTAGAGGGCCGGGGCCGATTTTTTAAGGTAAAACTCCACCAGCTGCACCAGGGAGGCGATTACCAGAATGAACACCAGAAGTTTAAGGAACTTTAGGTCCAGGGAAAAATCGTATCCGAAAAGCGAAAACTCGTAGCGGTGGGCCAGGATAATACGGTAAATGGGAAAGGTAACGCAGGTTGCCAGGACCGTGACAAAGGTAACCGCCAGGCCCATGCCTACGGCCTTGTCCTCGTCGCTGCTCATCCCGATAAAGGGGCAGAGGGCGAGGAAGCGCATCAGGATCACATTGTCGATGAGGAAGGCGGACAGAAAAATCTTGAACAGGATCATGCCGCCCCTCCGTGATGGTGGGCCGCGGTTTCTTCGGCCAGGGCAGCGCCCGCATCCGTGGCAGCGTCCGGTTTTTTCAGCCGGGACTTTAACAGCAGATTAAAGGAAATAAAAAGGGCAAAGATAAAAAAGCCCCCCGGCGGCAGCACAAAGAAGATAATGGGCTGATACGCATCGGGCAGCACCTGGCGGCCCAGGATCATGCCGCTGCCCAAAAGTTCCCGCAGCGCGGCGATGCCGGTAAGAACCCAGGTATAGCCCAGGCCCATGCCCAGGGCGTCGAATATAACCTCCCCCACGGAGCGTTTGGAGGCGAAACCTTCAACCCGGCCCATGATGATGCAGTTTACCACGATAAGCTGAATAAAGACTCCCATGGCCTTGGAAAGGTCCGGGCGAAAAGCCTTGAGTACATAATCGATCACCGTGGTAAAGGCGGCGATGATGATGATGAAAACGGGAATTCGAATGGATTCGGGGATGACCTTGCGGAACAGGCTTATCACCAGTTCGGACATGAGGAGTACAAATGTCATGGAAAGGCCCATGTAGATACCGTTTATCGTTTCGGTAGTTACCGCCAGGGCGGAGCAGAGGCCGATCATCAGACCCAGGAGGGGATTTTCCCGAACAAGGCCGTTGGTAAACAGGCGGAAGAAGCGCCCTTTTGTATCGCTCACCGGCTGCCTCCCATGTACGCGGCGGCGGCCCGCCCCGCGGCCCTGACCGCGCCGGCCACCGCCCGGCTTGTTATAGTGGCGGCGGTGATGGCGTCCACATCGGCGTTGATCCCGGTAACTTCAAAGGGGTCCTCCGCCTTTTTCCCGCTGAACTGCCCGGTATAGGAGGGGACAGCGGCCTTGGCCCCCAGCCCCGGCGTGTCTTTGTGTTCCAGAATTTTAACCCCCATGATAATGTTCCCGGCGCTTACCCCTACCAGCATCTTGATAGGGCCGCCGTAACTGCCCCTGGAAACCTGGAGGGCTATGCCGGCGGTTTTTTCTCCCTGGAAGACCTCGTATTGTTTTTCAATCGTTACCGAAGGATCGGGGCTTTGAATCCCGGTAATTTCCCGGGGGGAGCCTGCGCCGGGGAAGAATTCCGCCAGGGCGTTTGCCAGGTCTTTCTCCTGATTCACTTCGATAAGGTCTTTGGTGCCCGCATAGACAAAGGCCAGCATGACACAGGCGGCGCTGGCAAAGGCCGCCAAAACAAGGCCCAGCCTAACAATACCCGGTTCTTTCCCGCTCATGGGGCCCCCTTCGCGGCCCCCGGGGCGGGGACGGCAGGTTTCTTTTTAGGCGCATAGCCGTATTTTCTGGGCAGCAGCTTGTTGAGGAAGGGGCTCAGGGCATTCATGATAAGGATGCCGTAGGTAACTCCCTCCGGATAATCTCCCCATCTGCGGATCAGCACGGTGATAAGCCCGGCCCCAAAGCCGAAGATCAGCTTTCCCTTACCGGTAAGGGGGGCGGTTACATAGTCGGTGGCCATAAAAACCGCGCCAAAGAGGAGCCCCCCGGAAAAAAGGCCGAAAAGCGGATCGTAACCCAGGGCCAGGGAGGCCAGGAGTCCCGCCAGGGTCATGGCCAGGGGGGCCCGCCAGTCGATGGTTTTGGTGATCAGCAAATACGCGCAGCCCGCCAAAATAAGAAGTATCGAAGATTCCCCTATGGAACCAGCGTGGTTTCCGATAAAAAGGGTTTTGACGGCGGCCCAATAATCGGGGGAAAAGTCAGGGGGAACGGTTGAACCGGAAGCCGCCAGAAAATCCTTTCCCAGCGCGCCGGCGGCCTCCCCAAGCCGGTTCTCCCCCGCCAGGAATTTGGCGATGTTGAGGGGCGTAACCCCGCTTACCCCGTCCACGATGCTGGCCCTGTTAAGGCTGTCGTCCAGGGCCAGAACAAAATGCCCCGGAGGCCGGTGCCAGCGGGTCATGGCGGCGGGGAAGCTCATCAGCATAAAGGCCCGGCCGCTCAGGGCGGGGTTAAAGACATTGGCCCCCAGGCCGCCGAAAAATTCCTTCGCCACCACCACCGCGAAAACCGCCCCCAGGGCGCTCATCCAGTACGGAGTAGCGGGGGGCAGGATCAGGGCCAGGAGCAGGCCGGTAAGGGCGGCGGAAAGGTCCAGGGCCCGGATTTCCTCCCGGCGGCGATAGACGGCAAGCCGGAACAGCGCTTCCCCCAGGACGGCGGCAGTTACCGAGACCAGCACGGTGAGCAGGGCGGGAAGCCCGAAAAGGACGATCCCGAAGACAGTTACCGGCCCCAGGGCGATAAGCATGTTCCCCATCAGGGTCCGGCTTTCCACCGGCGAGGCGATGTGCGGGCTGGAGGAAAGGAGCATCAGTTCCGCCGGCTTTTTCCCGCCCTGTGCCGCCCTGGGGACCTCGGCCCTTGCCGTTTCGTTTTCTGCCATGAAAAAAATACTCCCGTATCGGCGGACCCCCGGTCCGCAAAGTATGCCAAAAGGCTTTGTTATTTTAAGCGGTCATTATTCAAAACTGAAGTTAGGGACGGTAACTTTTCTCCCATGTAACCGCCACTAAATCGCCATTAGACCGCCGCCTGGGCTTGGGCGGCGTGGGGCAGCCTGGGCGGCGGCTTGTTGGGCCGCGGCCTTTTCCAGGGCCTGCCGAGCCCGCAGGCGCTGCTTCCCCACCCGGAAACGCTGGACCAGCTTGATCCGGGCGGGACACACATAGGTGCAGCTCCCGCACTCGATACAATCCAAAAGCCCCGCCGTAACCGCATAGTCTAAGTCTTCGGATTCCAGGCTGTTGTTCATGATCACCGGGGAAAGCCGGCAGGGGCAGTTGCGGATACAGCGGCCGCAGCGAATACAGGGCCCCTCGGCAAAAGCCAGGGTTTCCTGGGCGGTCATCAGGATAACGCCGCTGGTGTTCTTCTGGACCGGGATGTCCAGATGGGGCACAGCGTTTCCCATCATGGGGCCCCCAAAGAGGATCTTCACCAGAGCTTCCCGGTCAATGTCCATGAATTCCACCGGCATCTGCGAAAGAAGGGCGCCGATGGGGGCCCGGATGTTTTTTGGGGTCCTGCAGGCCCCGCCGGAAACCGTCAAATCCCGGTCGATAAGGGGTTTCCCCAGGCTAAAAGCCTCGGCGATAGCGATAAGGGTCCCCACGTTCTGGACGATACAGCCCGCGTCCATGGGAAGGCCGCCGGAGGGCACCTCCCTTCCGGTCAGGACGGTGATCAGCATCTTTTCCCCCCCCTGGGGATAGCGGGTGCGGCACAGGCCGATGCCGATGTCCAGCCCGTTCCGGGCCTCCCCGTTAAGCCGGATTTCCCGCTCGATCAGGGGGATAAGGTTTTTTTTGTTATCCTCCATGCCGATGATCGCCCTCTTAAGGCCGGTGATCGTCATCACGATAGTAAGGCCCCGGATAAGGAGATGGGGCTTTTCCGTCATTACCGCCTCATCGGTGGTCAGGTAGGGCTCGCACTCCGCCCCGTCCGCGATAATAATGTCAATCGGTTTATGGGAGGGCGGAGAAAGTTTGACATGGGAGGGGAAACCCGCGCCCCCCATGCCCAGGATACCCGCCTCCCGAATCCGGGCCAGGGCGTCCTCCCTGGAGCAGGTAAAAGGGTCCAGGGGGGGCATGTACTCTGTTTCCAGGGCGTCCGCCGCCGTGTCCTCCGCCTCGATAAGCACACAAAGCCCTTCGGCGTTGTTGGACTGGGTCCGCATCTCGATTTTCTTGACCACCCCGGAAATAGAAGCGTGGACCGGCACAGTCATGGGTCCGGGGCTTGCCCCCTCGGCAATTTTTTGACCCCGCCTTACCGTGTCCCCCACCTTTACCAGGCAGATATTGGGGGCCCCAAAATGCTGATTCACAGGAATAACCACCTGCCGGGGACAGGGGACCAGCTCCACCGGCTTCCCTTCGGTGGCATGTTTCCGGGTACTCAGCTTAAGACCCCGCTTAAAAGTCCTCGCCATGCACAGCCTCTCTATGGCAACAATTCTTTTCCGCGGGAACAGCAAAAAACAATACACCGGCGGGAATCCCAGGCCGGCCTGCCGGGGGCCTCAAGGATTCGCCCCCGCTTAAAAATCCAGTATAATGGGTTGCGGGAAGGGCACGCAAGCGGCGGTCCGGGGAGCTTAGGGAATTTTTAATATTTGGGCGCATCCCGCCGCGAAGGCGGCGGGACCGGGCTATTCGGGGCTCCGCGGGTCCCTTACCCGCTCCGGCCTCCTCGTCCCGCCGGAGGCGGGACTGCGGTGGCGCGCTTCGCGCCCCCTCCTATCCCTTGCGCGATAAAAGCAAGCGTAGCTTGTTAATTTAACCAATGTGGCGACGCATAGCGCCTCCGTATGCCCCCCAATTGAAAAATGCGCCTCAGCTTTAGCTGAGGCAGTGCGCGCGCGGCACAACGCGCGGAGCGCGTTGTGCCGGAACAAAAGCCGGCATCCATGCCATTTTTGGGCTTTACGTTTTTGCGAAGCAAAAACGTAAACGTTTATCACAGCCGGCCTCCTGCCGGCCAGCGCATGCAGCCGAAGGCTGTATATTAGATAATGCGGCACCGCATAGCGCCTCCGTATGCCCCCAAATTAAAAAATGCGCCCCAGCTTTAGCTGGGGCAGTGCGCACAGTGCGGCTGCGGCCCAACGTGCGATGAAGCAACTATTCAGTCGTCCTCCCATTTGTGGGTGTTTATATATAAAAACGTAACAACCGTTACGGTTTGATGGAAAACAACACCCCTTGCTGCATTAATTTCGGTCAAATTATGACCCAATCGAATAGTTACGAATTGAAAAAAAAGGAGAGAAAAACTTGACAACCATAATTTCCCATGTTATTGTAGGACAGTCTTTAATTTTGGATACCACTTCTTCGATGAAGGGAGAGAATGTGTTGACTCGTTCGTCGGAGACTCCTGTGGGGGGGGGGGGGGGGGGGG
>JAIRNB010000170.1 GCA_031258265.1 Treponema sp.
GACACATTATGGACAGACTTCCTTAAAAAATGCACTTTGCGTACCGTTTTGGTACAAAACGGGAGCAAATGCAAGTTCTGTCCACAAAGTAACCGACTTTGTGGACAGACACTAATTAAGGATTAGATCGTGGAAGACAGGGGAAAACTTTTTGTTAAGGGGTACTCTCCCGCCATCCCCTTTGGGTACAGGCCGGGGAACAGCCCCCTTCACCGCTGCCCCGCCCTGGTAAAGCTCCTGGGCGTCCTGCTTTTTTCTGTTTTTGCCTACAGTTCCATTCCGGCCCTGGGTATCGCTGCCCTGGGAATCAGCCTGGGGGCAATGGCGGCGGGCATACGGCCCTGGGAACTTCTGCGGGGAAGCCGCCCCCTCCTCTTTTTGGCCCTGTTTTTCTTTTTCCTCAGAACAGTCGAATTTAACCCGGCATCGCCGCCCTTTTTCAGTTTTAAGGGGGCGGAAATTTCCGGCGGTCTGAGCCAGGGCCTTTCCATGATCGTGTCTTTCGTCGGGGGGGCCCTCCTCTTTGCCGTTACCACCATGAAGGAACTCAAGGACAGTCTTGACGGCAAAAGCCGGTCACGGGCCGGAACAGGGCGAAGGCCGGCCCGGTTTTTCCGTTTCGGTCTTGCCCTCTCCCTGATGCTGGGTTTCCTCCCCCGGTTTTTTGAAATTTGGGAAGAAACAAACATGGCCTGCGAAGCCCGGGGCGTTAAGAGGGGTATCCGGCGGCTGCTCCTCGTCATCCCCCCGGTGACCGAACGGATGATCGAAAAGGCCCTGGACACGGCCCTGGCCCTGGAGGCCAGGGGCTTGGAACTATAGTTCTACCCGGCGCGGGGCCGGGCCTGGCAGCGGGTGATAGAAATACCCCAAGTTCCAGGCGGGGGACTGGAGAAATTTCGGGAATCGTGCTTTAATTAGAGTTGAAGTTGTTTCAAAACCGGGGGCTTTTGAAACAGTCCCCCTTATCAAACCCGGGAAGGCCGTAGTGGAACCCATTGTCCTTGCTTCGGGCTCCAAAAGACGGCAGGAATATTTCCGTCT
This sequence comes from Treponema sp., assembly GCA_031258265.1. GTDB lineage: Bacteria > Spirochaetota > Spirochaetia > Treponematales > Breznakiellaceae > JAISFT01. The sequence continues at coordinate 1,045 of JAIRNB010000170.1, forward strand.
TCTGGGGCTCCCCTTTAGTATTATCGCCCCGGAGATCGGCGAGGTCCCCGGAGAATTCAAAGATCCCCGGGAAATGGCGGAAGAACTGGCGATCCGTAAGGTGCGGAAGGTCCTTGGTTATCTCAAGGGCCGTATTCCTCCCTGGATCTGCGGCGCCGATACCCTTATTTCGGTGGACGGGATAAGTTACGGTAAACCCACAGACCGGAACCAGGCCAAGGAGATGCTCAAGACTCTCCAGGGCAGGGAACATCAGGTAATTACCGCGGTGGCCCTATACTCCGGTAAGACCAACGCCATTGACTGCCGGGCGGTGATAAGCGATGTGATCTTTAGCCCCCTCCTGGATGAGGAAATTGAATGGTACCTGGGGACCGGGGAATGGCAGGGGGTGGCCGGGGCCTACCGGATTCAGGGGCTGGGGAGCTGCTTTGTCTCCGGCATCCGGGGTTCCTACAGTTCCATCGTAGGCTTGCCAATCCGGGAACTTTATGTCATGCTGAGGGACAATGGATACTCCTATGGGTACCCTGACTAGGAGTTTGTCGAGTTTCGCGTACAAAGTGGTATAAATAGGGTCTGTCCATAATGTAGATCCATTATAGGCTGGGGTCCGCGGCTTCCTTAAAAATATTTATACCTTACGAACTTTGAAGCGAAACTTCGGGAAAAGTTCCCGGTCCGGGTGTTTTCTGGTGTAATTCCGTTGGGGCTTGCGGGAAATAGCATACCGTAAAGGTAATATTATTTCCCTATCGCGTAAGCGCGGCTCCTAAGACAGGGAACCTTGCGGTTCTTTGCCTATTTTCCGCCCTCCCCTGGTGGAGGGTGAGATACAGGGAAGGCTGACAAAAACCCGCGGTTTTTGTCTTGGGGGTTTTTCTAACGGAAAAACTCCGGGGTGGGGACACAACGCGGTTTTCATCTTGGGGCTCCGCCGGAAGACTCCGGGAGGAAGAGAATTGGCAGTAGTTACCATGAAGAGTTTGCTCGAATCGGGGGTGCATTTCGGGCACCAGGTGAAACGTTGGGATCCCCGGATGAAGAAGTACATCTTCGCCGAGCGGAACGGCATCCACATTATCGATCTGCAAAAAACCATTCAGGCCATTAAAGACGCCTATGAGGCGGTTCGCAAGACCGTGGCCTCCAACAAGACGGTGTTGTTTGTGGGTACCAAGAAACAGGCCCAACAGGCCATCCAAAAAGAGGCTGACCGCTGCGGCATGTTCTATGTGAATAACCGCTGGCTGGGGGGCATGCTTACCAACTTTGCAACTATCAAGAAGTCCCTGCTCCGGCTTAAAAAGCTGGAAAAAATGGAAGTGGATGGGACCTTCGAGAATCTTACAAAAAAGGAAATCGCTTCTCTGGGTAAGGAGCGGGCCAAGCTCCAGAAAAACCTGGGGGGTATCAAGGAAATGAAGGACCCTCCGGGGATCATCTTTGTCATTGATACCCGTAAGGAGGCTATTGCCGTTACCGAGGCCCAGCGTATGGGAATTCCTATCGTGGCGGTGGTAGATACCAACTGTAACCCGGAGGGGATCGATTACCCTATCCCCGGTAATGATGACGCTATCCGGGCCATTACCCTTTTTACCCAGATCATCGCCAACGCGGTGGTGGAGGCCGACAACGAAGTGGGGCTTAAGATCATTACCCTGGGAGAAGAGGATGAAAGCATGGAAGACATCATGACCGATGTCTCCAAAAAAGAAGAGGATGCGGAAGTCGATATTGAAACCTATGCCACCGTCAATGAAGGCGGCCAGGCAGCCCCTGCCGAGGCGGAAGAGGATGACGAACTCCCGGTGGATGTGGACAAATTCTATAGTGACGCCCAATAAGGAGGCTGCAAGATGGCTGTTACCGCGGAAGATGTAAAACGGCTTCGGGAAAAAACCGGGGCCGGTATGATGGAATGTAAGAAGGCCCTGGTAGATACCGGCGGGAATTTTGAACAGGCTGAACGGCTGCTCAAGGAGAAGGGCCTGGCGGCGCTGGAGAAACGTTCCGATCGGGCGACCAACGAAGGGAAGGTCTTTATCAAGGTAAAGGATAAGGCCGCCGTCCTGGTGGAACTGGCTTCGGAAACCGACTTTGTGGCCCGGAACCCGGATTTTATCGCCCTGGGGGCTGAGATTGCCGGGAGAGTCCTGGACAAAGGGTATACCGGAATCAACGACGAACTGGCGGCCCTGGTCCAGGATCTGGCAACCAAGATCCGGGAAAATATGAGTCTTAAGCGGATCAGGGTGGTTAAGGCCGAAGCCGGCGAGTACCTTACCCAGTACATCCACGGGGACGGCAACATCGGCGTGGTGGTAAAAATGGGCGCCGCCAGGGGGGATGTTTTTGAAAAACAGGAGGCAAAGGATTTTGCCTTTACCATCGCCCTCCATATCGCCGCCTTCAATCCCGCAGCCCTTAGCCGGGACAAGCTCGACGCCGCCTACCTCAAAGAACAGGAGGAGATCTTCCGCAAACAGATGGAGGGGGATGAAAAACTCTCCAAAATAAGGGAATCGAAGCCTGAACAGTTTGAAAAGATCCTCCAGGGTAAGCTGAACAAGCGGATTCAGGAGATCTGTCTTTTGGATCAGGGTTACGTTAAGGACGAAAAAATCTCCGTCGCCAAGGCCCTGGGGGACTGTGGTAAACAACTGGGGACGGAAATCAGTGTAAAGGACTACGTTTATTTTAAGGTGGGGCAATAATGCACCAGGCAATAAACGGCTGTGAAGAGCGGATGAAGAAGACCCTTGCCAGCCTCAAGGAAGGTTTCGCCTCCCTTCGGACGGGCAGGGCTTCGGCCTCCCTTTTTGACAGAATCCGGGTGGATTACTACGGGGAAAAATCTCCCCTAAACCAGGTGGCCAACATTTCCATTCCCGAAGCCCGGCTTATCGTGATTCAGCCCTGGGACAAGAACCTTATCGGGGAGATCGAAAAGGCCATCCGTTCCTCCGAGCTTTCCCTGAATCCCAGTAATGATGGCAAGGTGATCCGCATTAACATTCCCCCCCTCACCGAGGAACGGCGCAAGGAACTGGTCAAGCTTGCCAAGGCCCAGGCGGAACAAAGCCGGGTAGCGGTGCGGAACATCCGTCGGGACGGCAACGAAGAACTCAAAAAACTCCTGAAAGACGGGGAACTTACCGAGGATGAGGAGAGCAAGTACGGGGAAGAACTGCAGAAGCTCACCGATGGTTATATCTCCAAACTGAATGTGGCCCTGGAAGAAAAAGAGAAAGAGATATTGGAGCAATAATCATTGAACGGAAAAACCCCCGGCCATCTGGGAATCATCATGGATGGGAACGGGCGCTGGGCGAAGGCCCGGGGTCTGGCCCGGACCCAAGGTCATCTGGAGGGGCTAAAGGCGGCGAAGCGGATCGTTAAAGCCGCCAGCGACCGGGGCGTCTCTTACCTGACCCTCTACACATTTTCTACCGAAAACTGGAAACGCGCCGCCGACGAGGTAGGCTTTATCATGGGTCTGGTGCGGCAGTACCTGCGGGCGGAACTGGACTTTTACCGGGAGAATTCCATCCGCATCCGCCATGCCGGGGATATAGGGGGACTTCCTCCGGAAATCCGGGAGGATATAGCCAGGGCCATGGAAGATACCCGTGATTTTACCGGCATGCAGGTTATTCTGGCCCTAAACTACGGGGGCCGGGATGAAATTATCCGGGCGGTGAACCGGGCCTTAAACGGGGCCGGCGGGCCGGACGCGGGTTTTACGGAGGCCCGGCTGCGTTCCTTCCTGGATAACCCCGATGTGCCGGACCCGGATCTTATCATCAGAACGGCGGGAGAATTCCGGACCAGCAACTTCCTCCTCTGGGAGGGGGCCTACGCGGAATACCATATATCAGAAAAATTCTGGCCCGACTTTGCGGAGGCTGATCTTGATCAGGCCCTGGCATCCTACGGCAGGCGGGACCGCCGCTTTGGGGGAATCCCCTCTCCGGGGGCCCCATGAAAAAGATCCTCCAACGGCTCCTGGTTTTTGCCGTCGGGCTGCCCCTTATCACGGGGATTACCCTTTTCCTCCCCCATTTCAACCATCTGGTCCTAAATATCGTGGTGGTTGTATTCAGCGCCCTGGGGGCCCTGGAATTCGCCGCCATCCTTAGACCCAAGGGGATGTCCGTCCACCCTGCGGAGGCGCTGATTCTGGGGGCCCTGGCCCCCGCCGTCATGACGGTCCAGGGCAGTCTGGGAAAGGGCCCGGCCCTCTCCGCCGCCCTGGCCCTGGGGGCCCTGTGGCTCCCGGTTTCCCAGGTCTTTTCGCCGGAGGAAAAACTCAAGGGCTACACGGAAAGGGCCGCCGCGGGCTTTTCCCTGATTCTTTATCCGGGACTCTTCATGGCCTTTATCGTATGGATGAGCCGCTTCCCCCAGGCGGGGGTGGTGATTCTTACCTTTCTTTTCATCGTATTTGCCAACGACTCGGCGGCATGGGCAGTGGGGATGCTCTTCGGTAAGGGGAACCGGGGACTTATCCCCGCCAGCCCCAATAAGAGCATCGCCGGTTTCATCGGCGGTATCACCGTGTCGATCCTCATCGGCGCGGGGGCGGAGTTGTATATCAGATCCGCCTTCATATCCCGGTTGCTGCCCGCCCCCCTGGGGGGGGCGATCACCGGCTTCTGTACGGGGATCGCCGCGAACCTGGGGGATCTGGTGGAGTCCGCCATGAAGCGCAGTTCCGGCATGAAAGATTCCGGCAGACTCATCCCCGGCCGGGGGGGCGTTCTGGACTGTATCGATTCGGTTTCCCTGGCGGCCCCGGTGTTCTACATCCTCTACAGGCTTATCTTCTAGCCATGGGAACGCGGGGGAAAAGGCGGCTGGCGATCCTGGGGGCCACCGGCTCTATCGGGGGAAGCGCCCTGGACGTGGTTCGTTCCCAGCCTGGTGATTTTGAGGTAGTCCTCCTCTCCGCCAATTCCAGAATTGCCGAACTGGAAAAACTAGGGGCCGGTTTTCCCGGCGCCCGCCTGGCCCTGGCGGGGGATCTTCCCTCCGCTATCGCCGCGGCGGGGGCGGAGATCACGGTGAACGGCATCGCGGGGGCCGCGGGCCTTGCCCCCTCCCTGGCGGCCCTCAAGGCCCGGTCCGCTCTGGCTCTGGCAAACAAGGAAACCGTAGTCATGGCCTACCCCCTGGTTAAGGCCCTGGCGGAAGAACAGGGGCTTCCTGTCATCCCGGTAGATTCCGAACATGCGGCGATCTTCCGTCTCCTGGAATCCAGGGACCGGGAGGCTGTGGAGGAGATCATCCTTACCGCCTCCGGGGGCCCCTTCCGGCGGTACAGCGGGGAACGTTTACGGGCGGTGAAGGCCGCCGATGCCCTGGCCCACCCTACCTGGAACATGGGCCCTAAAATTACCGTGGATTCCGCCACCATGGCAAACAAAGCCCTGGAGGTGATAGAAGCGGTAAGGCTTTTTGATATGAAGCCTGAACAGGTAAAGGTCGTCATCCATCCCCAAAGTGTGGTACATTCCCTTATACGGATGAGGGACGGGGCCCTGTATGCCCAGCTTTCCCGGCCGGACATGCGGCTCCCCATCCAGGAGGCCCTCTACTGGCCGGAGACGGCTCCCTCTCCCTTCGGGACCTTGGACCTTCCGGGTCTGCGTTTGGACTTTGAGGAACCCGACGGACAGCGGTTCCCCATGCTGCCCCTGGGTTATGAAGCGGCCCGGCGGGGGGGGCTTTACCCCTGCGCCTATAACGGGGCCAACGAAGAGGCGGTGAAGGCTTTTTTTCAGGGCCGGGCGGGTTTTCTTGATATACCGGATATTGTTCGCTATGTTTTAGATCATGACTGGGGGGGGGTTATGAATTTAGAATCGGTGGCGGAAGCGGACCGGAGATCCCGGGAGATCGCCGCCGCGCAAATAGGAAACAGGTTAATATGACACTTGTAAAGGTACTCCTCGGCCTTGCGGGGCTGGGACTCATAGTTTTTATCCACGAACTTGGACATTTTCTGGCGGCCCGGCTTATGGGTATTGATGTGGAAGCCTTTTCCATAGGCTGGGGAAAGCCGGTTCTAAAGAAAAAGTTCCGGGGAACCGAATACCGTCTAGGCCTTTTTCCCCTGGGGGGCTACTGCAAGATGAAGGGGGAAAACGAATTCCAGGAAGCCTGGGAAAACAAACGGGATTCGCTGGACCCCGCGCCGGGGAGCTTCTTCGCCGCCGGCCCTTTCCGCCGGATTCTTGTCGCTTTTGCCGGTCCCTTTTTCAATATGGTCTTCGCGGCCCTGATTTTTTCGGTTGTCTGGGGGGCGGGTTTTGAGGTAAACACCCTGGAGAACCGGATCATCCTTGCCTCGGACCTTAATCCCGGAGAATCACCCTACCCCGCCGATAAGGCGGGACTCATGACCGGGGACCGGATTATCGCGGTTGACGGCAAAGAAACACCCTATTACCACGGGGTGAAGGAAAATATAGCGGTAAACCCCGAAAAAACCCTGCGCCTTACGGTTGACCGGGAGGGACAGCTCCTGGATATTTCTATCCGGCCCGATCTGGACAAAAAAACCGGAACCGGGATGATCGGGGTTTATTTCTGGACCGATCCGGTTCTGGATGCCGCCGCCGGTCCCGCCGCCGCCGCCGGATTGGAGAAGGGGGACCGGATTCTCCGGATCAACGGTACGGAACTTCCCCATACCATGGCCCTGACAAAGATCCTGAAGGAAGAACCAAAAACCCTAAGCGTAGAGTACAATCGGAACGGGGTTGTAAGGGAAACAACACTGATCCCCGTATACTCCGGGGACAAAATAGAACTGGGTCTTAGCTATAATTCCGTCCGTTACCGTTCCCCGCCCCTTTCACCCCCCAGGGCTTTGGCCCGGGGTTTGGGTGAAGCCTGGAAAACCCTGACCATTTCTCTGGAGAGTCTGGCCCTCCTTTTTCGGGGGATAGATCTTACCCAGGCGGTGTCCGGCCCCCTGCGGATCACCCTTATGACCGGAGACGTGGCGGCGGAAGGTTTCGCCGAGGGCATCGGCGCGGGCCTAAGCTCCCTGTTCAATTTCCTTGCCCTTATCTCCGTCGCCCTCTGTATGATGAACCTGCTCCCCCTGCCGGTCCTGGACGGGGGCGCGATAGTCCTCTACCTGGTGGAGGCAATCAAAAGGAAACCCCTGCACCCCCGGACCATCAACGCCTTCCAGACTGTGGGGGTGGTCCTTATATTCGGGCTTTTGATTTTCGCCGTCTTCGGCGACATCATGTTTTTAGTCCGCCGTTAGCATGAAAGGGGAGATTCTCCGGCGGTGTAAAAAACCCTGTCCCGGTCCGGGGACGGGAACATGAAAAAGGCGCTGGTCCTATCCGTCCTGCTGCTGGCGGGGAGGGGATTGGGGGCCCAGGAAAAACCCGGCGGGGATCTGCCCTGGATTTTCCGCGGCATTATCCCCGGCGGCCACCGGGGTAAGGTAAACAGCGTCTACTATGACGGGCAGTGGCTCCTCAGCGCCGGGGAGGACGGTTTTTTGGGGATCTGGGATCCCGTGGAACGGCGGGCCCTCCTGCGCTTCCAGTTGAGCAGCCTGCCCATCCTTAGCATAGCCCGCCGTCCGGGGAGTTCCCAAATTGCCTGCGTTGAAGATGAGGGCCTGGGGAACTGCCGTATTTCCGTATGGGATTACCGTTCCCTGGAAAAACTCTTTACCCTGCGTTTTCAGGACCCGGTGCAAAACGTCGGCTATTCCGCCGGCGGCTCTTACCTAACCATTTCCCGATCCGGCCAGACCGGGATCGTCCTGGTAGACAGCGAAACCGGGGAAGAGCTTTTGAATTCCTGGAATATACCGGAGGAATTTCCCTCTTCCTCCACCTTTGCCGTCACGGGCCGTACAGAAAAGACCATGCTGGTTTACTCCCCCCAGGGGAGTCTTTCCTACTGGGAACTAAGCGGGAACCGGGCCCTGCGCCTTGCCCCGGCCCTGGATGATTACGGCTTTCCCCTTAACTTTGAAGCTCCCGAAGAACTCAGTTCCCTCCTCCTCTTTGGGAACAACCGTTTTCTCGCGGGCTTTGACAGCGGTGGTCTTGTGGTACTGCAGGCCGATACGGGCCTAGAGCTTGACAGGGACCGTTCCCTGTCAAGCGGAAAACTGGCGGCCTGGGGGGACGAATTCTACTGCCTGACCATAGCCGTTTCGCCGGGGGGAAGAAGAAGCGGAAACGCCGTCTTCAGCGGAAGGGAGGGGATTTACCGCTTCGCCCTGGACGATTTTGGTAATCTTGTACGGAAAGGATTCTACCCCTTTCCGGTAAACACGGTTCCCAGCGCCCTGGCCCTTGTCCCCCAGGAGGAGAATTCCCCGCCTTTGATCGTGATAGGCGCCCAGGGGGGGGAACTGCTGCCCCTGAATCCGGCCTCCCCCTACTCTATTCCGGCACCCCTGCGGGTAAAAAAGCAGACGCCGATCAGGGAAATTGCCGCGGGGAGAGAGAAAATCGCCTTTCTTGCCGGGGAAAGGGCCCTGGGTTTCATCCCCCTGGATTTTCTTGAGCTGAAAAACGCGCTATTCCTCCCCCTGGAAAATGACGGAGGCTATACCCGCCTTAGCGCCGTGGAGCTTCCGGGGGACGAGAAAATAGAGGACCGTTTTATCCTTTGGCAGGACAGATCCCCCCTTCCCTACCCCAGCCTCCGTTCCGCGGAAACCAGGACCATCCTTCCCCTTTCCGGGAATTCCGGTCCCAATCCCGGCGGCCCCTCCGCCAGGCTGTTCCCCCTGCGTTCCGTATCGGCCCTGGGAGAGCAGGGGCTTTTCCTTGACATGGGGGGAAATGTGTCGGTCATTTCCCTGGCGGACGCTGAGATCCGGTATACCGAAAATTCCGCCGGTTCTATGGACGCGGCCTTTATCGATCAGGACAGTATCATCCTGGGAAAAGGTTCATCCGGGGAACCCTTCCTCATGATCGACACCCGGACCAGGGAAACCGTGCCTATCCCCTATCCCGCCGCCATAGGACTCCGGGTCTACCGGGGCCCCTCGGGGACAATCTATGGCGCCGCGGTGGAGGAGAGCGCGGCGGGACTGCGAACTTCTATCATCCGCGTCAATCCCCGGGAACCGGCCAATCCGTTTCGCCTTGCGGAGTACCTGGGGGAGGACGCGGAGCTTAGTTTCGCCGAGGCGGAGGGTTTTATAGCCTCCACCCAGGGGGCCGTCTACAGGCCCTGGGGAATTAGCCTTGAGCGGGGGCCGGCCATTCCCCTTCAAATTACCGGCGGGGACCTCTACTTCGTCATGCTTGACGGGGAGGGGGGAATTTCCTGGCACAATCCCCGGACCGGGGAGATGCTTGCCCTGTTCCGGCTTTACGAAGACGAATGGACCCTGAGCATTGCCGGTTCCGGCCTTCTGCGGGGCGGAATCTGGCAGCCCCGCTAATCCGGAAGCGGAGGCGCGCGCCCGAAGGGCGGCTCAAAAGAGGGGGGGTAGTGGAGTAGACCGCAGGGGCAAACCTGGGTAAACCTTGGTTTACCCGCAGGGTTTGACACGAGGACTACGAAACGAGGGGGGGCCGGGATGAACAGCCGCGCCTTGGGGGCCGGAGTCCCGGTATTTGGAGCCTCTGTGCCCCCCCCCTTAATTAAAAAAGGGTATGCGCATACCCTGCCGCGTTACGGCAGGCCCTTAGTCGTGGCTGGGATTTTGCCGGACCTTTTCTATGGCCGAGGCCACAGCCTCCCGCAGGCTTTTACCGTATTCCCCGTTGTCCATGGCCTGGGTCGTGTAGAGGTTCCCCAGGATGGAAAAATGGTACAGGGGTTTTACCGAGTTCAGCGCAATGGCGGCCATGTCTACTACGCAGTCGTTGCAGGTGCATATCTCCCCTTCGTAGGATTCGAGCTGCTTTTCAAGTTCGGCAATTACCAAATTTTCCGCCTCGTTTTTCAGAAGCTCAAAATCATAACTGTCAATAAACGCCATTTTTTGTTCTCCTTTCCCTGTTTCCCTGGCAAAGCGCCTATCCGCCGCGGAGGCTATTAGGCATTCCTGGCCATTGATTCAAATCTCGCATATTGGGACACAAATACAAGCTCCACGGTACCCACCGGCCCGTTCCGCTGTTTGGAAAGAATCAGGCTGGTCTTACTGCCCTCGTTATCCCGCTGCTGTACCTGTTCCGCCTTTTTATTGGACTCCCTCTCCCGGTGAATGAACATCACCACATCGGCGTCCTGTTCGATGGATCCGGAATCCCGGATAGACGACAGATTGGGCCGTTCCTTTTCCGCCTCCCGGTTTAGCTGGCAGAGTACCACGATTGGTATATCCAATTCCCGGGCAAGGCTCTTCAAGGAACGGGAAATTTCCGATATTTGTTCAAACCGGGGGACACTGTAATTTTCGGAACTTACAAGCCCCAGATAATCAATAAATATGATTTCTACCCTTTCCTGGGCCCGGATTCGCCGGGCCTGGGCCCGCAGGTCCATAAGCTTCATGTTCGGGGTGTCAACGATGTACAGGGGGGCCTCGTAGATGTTCGCCGCGGCGTCTACCATGTCTATAAAATCCCGGGACTTCAGGTAGCCGGAACGCAGGGAATTGGCGTTGATCCGCGCCTCCATGGAGAGGAGCCGCTGGGCCAGAGCGATGGCGGACATCTCCAGGGTAAAAAAGGCGGCGGGTATCCGGTTGCGGATGGCGATATGGGCCGCCATGGTCAAAGCCAGGGCGGTCTTTCCCATAGAGGGCCGGGCGCCGATGACAACAAATTCGGAGGGGTGAAAACCGGAGGTCAGTTTGTCGAGATCGTCAAAACCGGAGGGAATTCCCGTATATTCCTTTTCGGATTTAGTGAAATTCTCGATGATCCTGATCGCTTCGGGGAGGATCTTTCCAATGTTCTGGTAACGGATCGCCGAGCGGCTGTCGCTTAAATCGAAGATCCGCTGCTGTATTTCTTCCAGGATGATCCGGGATTCCAGGGTTTCATCGAAAACCTTGGCGTTGATCTCCCCCGCTACCCGGAGCAGGGCCCGGCGCAGGGAGTATGACTGTACGGTTTGGGCATAGTAGCCAATATTGGCGCTGGAGGGCACCACCGAGGTAAGGGAGGATACATACGAGGCCCCCCCCGCCTGCTCCAGCCTGCCGTTTTGACGCAGTTCCCCCGTGACGGTAAGGATATCCGCGGCCACTCCCTTGTCAAAAAGCCCTAAAACCGCCTCATAAACAAGATTATTAGCCTTGGAATAAAAATCCCCCGGCGCCAGATACTCCCTGGAGGCGGCAATGGCGTCCCCATCCATGAGCATTGCGCCCAGGGCAGCCCGCTCCGCCTCATCATCATGGGGGGGTATACCAGCGGCCATCTAATTCTGGGGAGTATCCGTAGCCACTTCGGCGGGGGCTTCAGCGGCCCCGGAAGGAGCCGCTTCCACAGTCTCCGGAATCGCCGTCTCCACGGTTTCCGCGGCTTTCGTAGTTTCCACGGAAGCCGCAGTTTCCGCGGAAGCCGCAGTTTCCGGCGCCGGGGCGCTTTCGACCGGGGGCGCTTCATCCCGGCGGCGCCGGCCCCTGGCGGGGGGGGCTTCCTTAGCCTTTTCTATCTGGGCCTGTACGGCGACGGTAATCTCCGCCGAGGCGCTTTCGTAGAGGTGTACCGTCACCTTGTACTTGCCCGCACTCTTAAAGGTGGCCCCCGGTAGTTCGAGCCGTTTCCGTTCAATCTGGAAACCCTGGCGGCTAAGTTCATCCGCCACCGTCTGGCTGGTCACGGAACCGAAAAGCCTGCCGTTGGCGCCGGCGGGCATGGAAAAAACAAGTTCCAAGGCCTCAAGCCTTTCCTTGAGCCCCTTGGCAGCTTCACGTTTTTCCGCCTTCCGCCCTTCGATTTCCCCCCTGCGGGACTCGAAGAGCCTTATGGTACTTTCGTTGTAGGGCAGCGCTATCGACCGGGGAAACAGGTAATTCCGGGCATAACCCTTAGCCACATCCCGTACATCCCCTTCTTCACCCAGGGTGGAGAGATCCTTGTTCAAAATAACCTTCATACCAAGCTCCTTGAACTAAAAAACTAAATTTTTTTAGTTCCAGAAGAACCGCCCCGCGATTCTTCTTAATTTGAAGTTCGGACCGCTTTGAACCAAAGGTTCACGGCAAACGGTCCATAAACCGTGGTTTTCACGGCCCGGCGCAAAAACCCGCAAGTACCACGGGCTGCGGATACAGCCCGCAAAGGCCGGGGAAACCGGATCTCCACACGGGAAATCCGGGATTCCCGTTACGCCGCCGGAGTAGGCGGCGGCCTGTTCCCCTGGGCGCGCCGCAGGGGAAGCCAATACTCGGCGATACCCAGCAGCATCAATAAGACCAGGGCCGCCATATTGATTCCCGGACTCAAGATCGCCAGGAGAATCCCCAGATTCAACAAAAACCGCATGGGGGCGGGCATTTGCCGGCGGCTTAGAAAAAACCGCACAATCCCAAAGCCCTGGGCCAGATACGCCAGGGCGCAGATAGTCAGGAGATTCCACAGGATCGTTTCCGCCGCGGAAAGACCGCCAAGCCGGAAAAGAAGAATTCCCCCCAGGGAAAGCGAAAAAACCCAAATAAAAAAGGGCGGAACATGAAAATCCCCCAGGGATTTTACCGGTACCCCGGCCCCCCGCCTTCTGGCGGCAAAGGCTGCCAGGGCCAGGGAAAGCTGACGGCTGATAAAAAGTATAAACATCGAAGAGGCAAGAATCCCTCCCCTAAGAAGGACCATATTAAAAACCGCCATGATCCGCTGGGGATTCAACTCCTGTTCCAGAAGGGAACGGCGCACCGCGTCCCCCCCGGCGGAATCGACAAGCAGGGAGGAGAGAAGCTCCGCCTGGGAGCGGACAAAGGCCCCAAGCCCCGCGGAATCGCCGGTAATAAACCTGATCCCCAAAAGACTCGCCGCCAGGGCCCCCAGGATAAGCCTGTAGGCCGCCCGTACACGAAGGATCCGGGGACCCGCCGCGGGGGGCGCCATCAGCCAGGTAAACACCAGGACCATAAGGAAAAAATACCCCAGATCGGGGAAAAATTCCGCGAAACTCCGGCCCAGGAACAGGGCGATACCCAGGACAAAAAGAACGTTAAGGAGGACGGCAAAGACGAATCCCCCCCAAGCCGCCATCCGTCCGCGAAGACAGGCCGTAAAACCCAGGGGAACCAGGAAAAACATCCCCAGCAAACCGCTCCTAAGCAGGAAAAGACTCACCAGGGCGCTTAAAAGGCCGGGAAACCAATCCCCCCTGAGGAGACTCCGAAAGCTCCCCCCGGGATCAGAGCCGCCGGGAATCAGGTCCATGGGAATTCAGCTATTCGGCGACAAAGGGAAGCAGGGCAATAGACCGGGCCTGCTTAATGGCGATAGCCAGGGCCCGCTGGTGCTTGGCGCAGGTACCGGTCATCCGCCGGGGAAGTATTTTTCCCCGTTCGGTAATAAAACGCCGCAGTACATCCGCCTCTTTGTAGTCGATCTTGAGTTTCTGGACACAAAATTTGCAGACCTTCTTTTTGAAGTAGAGCTTTCCCTTTCCGCGGCCCCGGTCTTCCCCGTCCCGGCCGTCCATCTGGTTATCCATCCCCCGATCCTGCCGGGATGGCCGGTCTTCCATATATTTCTCGTCAGACATAGATCACTCCTCCAGAACGCCGCCGGCGTCCCATATTTTGGCAGCCTTGCCGCCGCTTAAAAGGGAATATCATCGGTAAAGCCGTCATCAGCGGCGCTTCGGGCCGGAGGGGCTTCCTGTTCCGCGGGACTATGGGTCTGTGCGGAATTCCCGGTGCCGGACCAGGAACCGGAATTCCCCCCCCCGGCGCTTCCTCCGCCGGAATTCCCGGCCTGCCAGTTTCCGGAAGCCCCGGAACCGGCGCCCCCCCCCAAAAGCTGGAGATTACTCGCCACAATCTCCACCTTGGAACGGTTCTGGCCGTCCTGCTGCCAGCGGTCCTGCCGAAGTTCCCCCTCAACTCCAATCATCTTACCCTTTACCAGGTATTGATTCAGGGATTCCCCCTGCCTTCCCCAGAGAACGATGTCGAAGAAATTCGCCTCGTCCTCCCATTGATCGCCGTTCTTCCGGCGGCGATTCACGGCAATGGAGAATTTACAGACAGCCTGCCCGCCGGCGGTATAACGGAGTTCCGCATCCCGGGTCAACCTTCCAATCAAAGTTACGTGGTTTATATCCGCCATGAGAGTCCGTTTCCTGTTTGATTCTTATACATAAAAACGCGGGAAACTAAGTTTGCCATAAACTCAGTCCTCCAGCCTCACAAAAAGATACTTAAGGATGTTGGCGTTAAGCTTAAAAACCCTGTCCATAACGGCTATCTTAGCCGGATCGGCTTTTAGGGTAAAAAGGACATACTTAGCCCGTCTCCTTTTTTTAATTTCATAGGCCAGATCCCGGTCCCCGGTTTCATCGGTTTTCTCGATCTCGGCCCCATTGGCGGCAAGGTCGCTTAACAAAAGCTCCCGGCCCGCCCTATGCTGGTCCTCTTCCAAGGGGAAGATTACCGTCAATTCATAACGGCGCATGGACCCTCCTTACGGACAAGTTTCCCCCGCCCTACGGCAGGACGCCTTGGCCCGCCGCAGGGCGGGCAAAGAGGTTCAAAAATAATATCAAAAGGCCCTTCTTAGGTCAACGGCGGCTTAAACCGATAATGAAACCACCATCATGAATAAACATATAAACCTGCAGGATAACATTTTTATCCTGAACAGCCGGTTGAAGATTCTGCGGAATACCCTGGTTTTAGACGCGGACCCCTCTCTTTTTTTTGAAAAAACCCTGGACGATATTATTTTTTTGGATCACGCCCTGGACACCCTCCTGGGACAGGTCCGGGACAACAACCGTATCTTCGAACGGAACGAGGTACTAGACTACCTTAACGACCTGGAGTGGGACTTTTCCCAGGTTTTGGGGGAATTTTCCACCAGTTCCGGCGGCATCAGCGCCGTTTCCTTCCCCGCCGTGCAGGACCGGCTCCGTTCCCTGCAGGACCGGGGGGCCGGACGGCGCAAAACTATCGGCGAGGAGCAGAAATCCACAAGCGCCCCCGCCATAGAACACGCCGTAAGCTCCGATGAACTCAATGAACTCCTCAAGGAACTCTAATATTCCGGTA
>JAIRNB010000009.1 GCA_031258265.1 Treponema sp.
CCGGGAAAGAACAGGCAAGGCCAGGAAATAGACAAACGAGGGAATCAGGGTAAAGACAATCCAAAGCCGCTGGGGGAAACCTTCGGTTTGAACCGCCCCTTCCATTTCCACAAAACCGATAAGGGAGAGGGCCAGGGCGCCCAGGGAGGTACTCAGGGCGCTTATCAGTTTGGCCGAGAAAGTTTGGATAGAAAAGGAAATCCCCGGGGCGGCGATACCGGTTTGATAGCGGCCATATTCGGCGCAGTCCGGGGTAAAGAGGTACATTACCGCCACAGTACCGCTGTAAACAATATTCCGAAGTATCAAAAAACCGAAAAAAAGCGCCTGATTGGTGTACCCGATAAAATATGCGATAATCCCCAGGACGCCGCTGGCCAGCAGGGACCAAAAGAGAACATAGAATTTATCTATCCTGCGGGTAATGAAGGGGATCAGGGCGGAACTCAGCATCATGGGGGTAATCTGCAGCAGGGTCATCGTCATAATAAAGGCTTCGTTCCCCAGATTATAGCGGGTAAAATACATGGTTAAGCCGGAGCCGGTATTCAGACCCATGGCGATGATCAGGGAGCTGTAGATAATCAGGAGGTATTTGTTTTTTATAATAAAACGGAACATATCCTTTAGGCCCACTTTATTTTCATCCGCAGGAGGGGCGTATTTTTCTTTAGCAGTAAAACAAACGGGGATCATAAAAACCAGGGCCGCCGAGGATAAAATAACCACCGTGGGGAGCCAGCCGCCAATGGCCTGCCGTACCCCGCCGATAAGCATGGAAACCAGGATGGCCGCAAAGATGCCCAAAACCCGGCCTATGGCAATATAGGAGGTACGTTCGTAGATATTATCGGTAACGGTGGTAACCAGGCCGAAAATGGGCACATCGCAGATGGTATAGGCGGTATCCCAGAGTATATATCCCAGCGCCGCCCACATCACCTTCATGGTCAGGGATATATCCGGGGGAATGGTAAAAAGGAAAATGGTACTCAGGGGAATAACCACCAGAGAGACTTTTACCCAGGGAAGAAATTTACCCTTCTTAAACCGGACCCGGTCCACTATGCCGCCGAAAATAGGATCGTTTACCGCGTCCCATATTTTCACCACCAGGGCTATGGCGGCTACGGTAATGGCGGGAATTCCCACATCAGTGAAAAACACCGTCATATAAGAAATCAGCAGCATATAGTAAATATTCTGCCCCAAAAAATACCCGCCGTAGGAAAAACGGGCGCCGAAACCGGTGCGAAAATTCTTTTTTACATCATATTTTTCTGCCATTTAATCAACCCCCCCATGCTTACCGGCGGCGCGGAAAAACACGTATCATAAGAGCCGGTTCCTATTAACACAGCGGTACACTTTTGAAAGATGAAAATACCATATTCCGGTTCCAAACACCAGCCCGGCGGGGAAGATTCAGTAGAGCTGCCCGGAAACTCCGGTTTCCGGGGTCTGAAAACAGGGCTTCCCCCAAAATTCGGCCGATTTTGGGAAAGGTACTGTTCTGTGTTATAATTTTTATAAGATAAGGAAGACCCATGGATAAAAATAAACTCCCTATTCCCTCTCCGGGGGAATATAACTTTAGCGGCGGCCGGCTTTATGCGGGTAAACTGGTATGTCCGTCCCATGCCGGGACCGTGGAAATTGTCAACGTCCGGCTCAGCGGCGCCGGAGAAGCCGTGGTCCGGGTGGAGACCGATGCCGGCATGGGAAGCGGGTACGAGATAGAACTTACCGAAACCGGGATACGGATCCGGGGCGGCGGGCAGGGGATCTATTCCGCCTTTTCGGTCCTCGCGGCCCTGGCCGGGGACAGCGATTCCGGCTACGGTTCAAACGGCGGGAATAGCTGGTTTCCCCTGGGGACAATAAGCGCCAGGCCGCGCTACGAGTACCGGGGAATTATGCTGGATGTGTCCCGCCATTTCTTCCCCAAAGAGGAGGTCATGCGGCTTCTGGATATTATGTTCCGCCTCCGGCTCAACAAATTTCACTGGCATATCGCCGATGATCAGGGTTTCCGCATTGCCCTGAAAAACTACCCAAAGCTGGAGGAGATCTCCTCCAAGCGGGCTTACACCGCCCGCGGGGGTTTTGGCGGCGGCCGGAAAAACGACGGGATTCCCTACAGCGGCTGTTACCAGGAGGAGGATGTGCGGGAGATTCTCGCCTATGCCGCGGTCCGGGGTATTGAGGTGATTCCGGAGCTGGACATGCCCGGCCACATGAGCGCTATCATTGCGGCGTACCCGGAGCTTTCCTGCGGCGGGGAAGCTTTGGCGGTTCCCGGGGATTTTGGTATCCTCGATAATGTCCTCTGCATCGGCAATGACGCCGCCCTGGAATTCATGGGGGAACTGGTGCATGCCCTGTGCGATCTTTTTGAGGCTAAAACTTTTCATATTGGCTTTGATGAGGTAAAACTAAAGCGTCTGAAAACCTGCCCCAAATGCCGGGCCAGGATGCGTTCCCTGGGGATAAAGCGGGTGGCGGGGCTCAAGACTTATGCCAAGGACCGGATCAAGGAAAACCTGCAAAAACGGGGTATCCGGGTGATCATGTACAATGACGGCATGACGGAGGCCGATCCTTCGGTGGTGTGTTACCACTGGCTTAGTATTATGGGACTCCTCAAAAAAACTATCCGCCGGATAAACCAGGGGCAGCCGGCGATCCTGGCGAATTTTTCTTATCTTTACATGGATTATCCCTATGCCCTGACGCCGTTGAAAAAAACCTACCAGTTCAACCCCCACTTCCGGGACTTAACCAAACCGGAAAATATCCTGGGGCTGGAAGCGCCCCTGTGGACAGAGTTTGTGGAGGATCACGGAAAGCTGGCCTTTAACGCCTATTACCGTATGGCGGCGCTGGCGGAGGTTGCCTGGTGTGGAGAGGCCAGGCGGTCCTATTCCGATTTTTTAACCGCGCTTCGCGGCCGGGAGAAATACTACTTTGGTGAAGAACTTAAAATCCCTGGCGAAATACTTGACCCCCCGCGGGGACTAGCGCGGATTGGCCTCCTGAAAAAATGCCTTACCAGGGACATGAACGCCGAGTACCGTCTGTATCGCAATCAAAGGGAAAAAAACTGAGGATAGAGGCTTTCCCCAAAGCTTCAGTTTTGGGAAACGTAAAGGCCCGGGGCCTTTTTCCAGCTTGAAAAATCACCCGGCGGCGGCCATGCTTTTCCAATGCACCCATTTGAAGTCGTAAGCCCCTTCGAGCCCGCCGGGGACATGGTATTGCATGACCTGAATAACGATGCATTTATTCTTTCCGGTTAGATAGCCCATGATAAAAAAAAGACCACCGGTTCTTTTCAAGAATCCCAATTCGCCTGTACGCGGAATCAGTATCCGTCCAGGGATAAGAGGAACGCAGGGTGTCCAGAGTTTGATTTCTGTAATCAAGCAGTTGGAGTTGACGGATTCTGAGATTATGAGCATCGTCAATCAAGTCTCCAATAAAAACATACTGCAGCAGCAGTACAAGCAAAAGAGGCTGAATACACGCAACCGCGATATATTTTAGTTTTCTCGGTTCCTTTACCACAAAATATTCTGTATACACTATTATTATCGGACCAATAAGGGCAAACAGCGCAAACGTTGTATACCTAGTATCCAGACATGGTTGTAAGATCGGGTAAGATGGTATATGCTGTGCAACATAGAAA
>JAIRNB010000091.1 GCA_031258265.1 Treponema sp.
TCAAAATCGGCTACAACCGCGCCGCCCGGCTCGTGGAACTCATGGAACAAAACGGCGTAGTAGGCCCCGCCCAGGGCTCCAAACCCCGGGAACTACTGCGGGCCTTTAGCTCGTAATACCAAGGGGGGGAAGCGGCGGCGGCTTCACTGCCGGTCTCCTGCCTCCAGCCTCTCCGGCAGCCCCCTCAACAGGGACTCCGCCTTCGTAACACCACCGTCACCAGCACAGGCTATACCCTCTCTCCTGCGCCGGCCTTCAACCCCCCAGGGCTCTATTTCCCTTATTTCATAAGGACAATGTTCCGATGATAGGTATATGGGTAATGTGGTAGAACAGTTAAAAATCTCCAATTTTCTTTCGATCAGACAGTTTGAATGGAATGTTAAATACTTTAATATCATTACCGGGG
The DNA here is from genome assembly GCA_031258265.1 of Treponema sp. Taxonomy (GTDB): domain Bacteria; phylum Spirochaetota; class Spirochaetia; order Treponematales; family Breznakiellaceae; genus JAISFT01. The sequence goes on from JAIRNB010000091.1 coordinate 410, forward strand.
ACATGGGTTCCGGGAAAAGCATCTGTATAAAGCTGCTAAAATTTTTTGAGGATATTATTTCCAGCCTGCTCGTTCTCCCCTATGAACAGTTTCTCTCAAATTTAGAATATGCCGGCTTCACGTCAAAATTAAAAAGGGAATTCGAGAATATTTTTTATCTTTGGGCAGGATGATTCAAAAGACCGCCCAATATTTAATATAGAATATATATTTTCGCATAGAGAACAAACAATCAAAATCAATATTAAGAATGATGCCGGTAATAACATTTATATTGAAAGTTCTTTCTTAAAAAATCTTTTGAACGACTGGAAAAGATACCTGGGGAAAAAAGATCATATCACTCCTGATGGATTCGGAGAAGTAAAATTATTCCTGCACAACGAACTTTTAAAAATATTCGGCGGCCATTTCCCAATCGCTACTACCTTTATACCGGCATCACGGGCCGCGCTGGCATTTGGTTCTGATATTAACGATGATTATTTAAAAGACTATAATAACCTTGCCAATATTTTGCCTAGGTTTAAAAGCAGAAGCCCCAAATTAATAGATCATATCTTAAAAGCTAACATAAAGATTGATAATGGTTCTCTATGGCTTGAATCGGAGGACGGCAGAAAGGTCCCCATATCAAAAGCTTCCAGCGGACAGCAGGAAATTGTATATGTTTTAATGCTCCTTGATAAACTGGGCAATTTTCGTTATTCCTACGGAAAGGATCACTCGCTCTTCATAGAAGAACCATTGGCCCATTTATACCCGCTGGAGCAAAAACAGACCATCGAACTTATAACGCAGATATTTAATTCCCTTAAAGAAAAAGATAATCCGATTCGTTTTTTCATCACAACGCATAGTCCGTATATACTCAATTCAATGAATAATATCCTTAAAAAAGGCGGCCTGATAGAGAAATACGGCAGAAAAACGGACAAAATAAATGCCGCTATAAACATCCCGTATCTTTTTGGGAAGGATTTGTCCGCGTATTTCATTGATGCCGATGGTACCGGAAAAACCATGCTGGATGAGACAGAAAGATATTTGTACAGCGACAAGATAGCGGAAATATCATATTCCATAGATAACGATACAAGAAAGCTTTCAGAGCTTAATAACGAACTCCTGGACGACGAGGGGGAGGTATTTTGGCCGGTGTCTGCCCGAAAATGATAATTAGAACGGCCGCCCCCAGGGACAAGAGTATTCCCGCCAAAATAATACTATTGCCTTCCCCCAATGTGGCAAACCTCAAATGGATCACATGCAATATATTGGAACCGGTATTATTACGCATGCTGGTATGCAAGGATGAGAATAATTAGGGAACATTTGGTAACTGTCCTTATCCGGAGCATAAGAACACCGATGCTGATAAGTGGACATGCAGCGACTCTGAAGGTAAACTGGCGCAAATCTACATAAAACATGAAACCCCCAATTCTCGAAGCTGTGTACTTGCTTTTGTTGAAGGACTGTATTTAAACGAGACCGATAAAATGGTGGAATTACTGCAAAATACGGTGAATTGGCTCAATATTAAACAGGAAAAACCTTATTTTTATATTTTCCATTACGGCCATCCGGTGAATCTGCTTACCGCGAATAATTCACGCCACACTATCAACGGCAAAATAAAAAAATTTTCAACGTTTATTCCCAGGACGAAGACGTATATATTACCATGCCTGTCATGCGGAATTCTGAGTGCCTGATAATAAATCATACAAAGCACTTTTCATTCAGCGCAGCTTAAAATTCGTGCAACAGCCTCCCGCCCCCCTACCCCGCCAGAATCTTTTTTACCGCGTCCGCAATCCCCGGGGCGTCCAGGCCGAAGGCCCGCTTATTCACGGCGGCGGAAGCGTTCCTGGTGAACACCCCCTCCGGGACTCCAAGGCGCAGCAGGCGGGCCCCCAGGCCGTGTTCAGCTATCAGTTCCGCCGCCAGGCTGCCGCAGCCCCCGTGGGTCGAATGTTGTTCCACCGTGATAACCTTTCCGGTCTTCCGCATCGATTCCAGCAGGGGGGCGGCGTCCAAGGGACGCAGGGAACTTAGGGCAAAAATATCGACGCCGCAGAGCCGGCGGATCTGCGGCAGGGCATCCAGGGCATCGTGGACCGCCGTCCCCAGAGCAATAATAGTCACGCCGTTCCCCCCGTGGAACTGTAGAACCCCGCCGGGGACAAAGCGGTAGTCCTCCGGCAAAACCGCCGGGAACACGCCGGTATTAAGGCTCATATACACAGGCCCCCGGCGCTGTACGGCGTATTCGGTTATCAGGCCGCACTCAACGGCGTCACAGGGCGCGAAGATCTCGAAAGCCGGGTAGCCCCGGATAACGCTAATATCGTTAAGCTCGTGGTGGGTAATGCCGTCCGTACCGTAACTAAAGCCGGGGTGCAGGCCGTTCACCTTTACGTTGGCCCCGGCATAACTCAGATCCACCTTTAATTGTTCCGCCGAACGGGAAATCAAAAAAGACGCGGCGTTTCCCGTCACCGGAATATATCCGCTGTTTGCCAGCCCCGCCGCAATACCGATAAGATTCTGCTCGGCAATACCCACATTAACAACCCGCTCCGGAAACCGTTCCCTAAAGGGCTTAATTTTACTGGTACTCACAGAATCGCTGACCAGATAGATGATATTCAGCCCCTCTCCGGCCAGACGGATAAGGGTTTCAACCTGTTTTTCCCGCAGATCAAAGATGCCCATTCCCCTCACCTCCCCTCATTCCCCCAACTCCTCCAGGGCCGCCCGGCACTCATCCCCGCTGGGAATACGGTGGTGCCATTCGCTGACATTCTCCATAAAGGAAACCCCCTTCCCCTTGACAGTCCCGGCGATTACCGCGTGGGGCCGGCGGCCCGCATAATCCAGGGATTCCAGCAGAACCGCCAGGTCCTCAGCCGAGTGGCCGTCCACCCGGTGTACATCAAAACCAAAGGCCCCGAATTTTTCCACCAGAGGTTCGATAGTCATGGTGTTCTCCACCCGGTCCGCCAACTGCAGACCGTTATTGTCCACCAGGACAGTCAGGTTCCCCAGGGAATAGTGGGAAGCCGCCATGGCGGCCTCCCAGTTTGTCCCCTCCTGCAGCTCCCCATCCCCGGTTAGGACAAAAGTCCGCCAGGAGGCCCCGCTCTTCTTCGCCCCCAGGGCCATCCCCACAGCCACAGAAAAACCATGCCCCAGGGCCCCGGTATTAGCCTCCACCCCCGGCACATGGTTAGTCGGATGAATAGTAAGGGGACAATCCTCCGCCAAATACCGGTCAAGCAGAGCCGCCTCAAAGAAACCCGCCAGGGCCAGGGTACAGTAAAGCCCCTCGGAAGCGTGCCCCTTGCTCAGGACAAAACGGTCCCGCAGGGGATTATCCGGCTCCCCCGGGAACACCCTCATAACCCGGAAGTACAGGGCCGTAAGAATATCCGCCTCGGACAGGGAGGCCCCAATATGCCCTCCCCCCGCACGGCTGACCATCGTTATAATCATACGCCTTATTTCGTTTGCCTTTGAATGTAAGTCATCCACCAGGTATATCTCCTTTTTATTTGGGCGCATCCCCGCCGCCCAGCGGCGGGGACCGGGCTATCCGCTTCAATCTTTTGCCGCCAGAGGCGGCAAAAGTATTTCCGCTCCTATCCCTTGCGCTGCCAAAAAATGGCATCCATGCCATTTTTTGGCTTTAGGTTTTGCTTCGCAAAACCTACACATTTATCACAGCCGGCATTCATGCCGGCCAGTGCATACAGCCGAAGGCTGTTATTTAACAAATGCGGCATCGCATAGCGCCTCCGTATACCCCCAAATTAGATAATGCGGCCAAGCTTTAGTTTGGCCAGTGCGCGCGCGGCACAACGCGCGGAGCGCGTTGTGCCGGGAATAATGCTCCAAGGGTTGTATATTTACCCCTGCGGCATCGCATAGCGCCTCCGTATGCCCCCAAATTGGAAAATGCGCCCCGGTTTTAACCGGGGCAGTGCGCGCGCGGCAGGACAAGCACAATCCTTCAGCGCCTCCCTTGGAGAAACCCACGTTTTCATTACGGTCACACGCAATATCATTTCCGTTTGCTTTCGATTAGTATAGCAAACCGGCGGCTGAGACGCAAGAGAAAAGGCTTTTTCGTAATAATTTTTCCCAGTTGATGTCATATACGCTACATATAGTATGATATATTATATA
>JAIRNB010000102.1 GCA_031258265.1 Treponema sp.
ATTTCAGTAGAGAATCTGGAGAAACGCTTCAACCTGGAAGCCGGCTTTTTTGCCCCCTTCGGCCGCTTTGTCCATGCGGTAAGGGGGATTTCCTTTTCCATCGGGAAAAATGAAAGCTACGGCTTGGTGGGGGAATCCGGCTGCGGCAAGACTACCACCGCCCGGCTCCTGGTCAGAATGTACGAGTGGGACAGGGGAAGCATCCGATATGGGGAGGATACCGACGTGGCGGCCCTCTCCGGTCCGGCCCTCAAGGCCTACCGGGAAAAGGTACGCTACATCTTCCAGGACCCCGCCCGTTCCCTTAACCCCCGGATGACGGTTTATGAGGTGCTGGTCTCCGGTTACCGCCATTCCTCTCATTTTCCCGGGGAAAAAAAGGCCAGGGAGGAGGCTGCCCGGATTCTCATGGAAACGGGGCTTTCGGCGGATGATCTGGAAAAACGGCCTTCAGAGTTTTCCGGGGGCCAGCGGCAGCGGATCTCCATTGCCAGGGGTCTTTTGATGAAACCGGAACTCCTGATCTGCGATGAGGTGGTCAGCGCCCTGGACGTGTCAATCCAGGGGCAAATTCTGAATCTCCTCCTGGATATCCGGGAAAAGCGGGACCTTTCGTTTCTCTTTATCGCCCACGATCTGAAAGTGGCATGTTATTTCTGTGACCGTATCGGAGTAATGTACCGGGGGGAACTGATGGAAGAAGGTCCGGTGGAAAACCTCTACCGGGATGCCAGGCACCCCTACACCAGGCTCCTCTTTTCCTCCGCCGGCGGAAGGGAAGCCCCGGTCCGGGAAGGGGCCGGAATTCCCGCCGAAGCCCCCCCTGGGGAAGGGGCCTGTCCCTTTGCCCCCCGCTGTACCCTGGCGGAGGAACGCTGCCTTTCCGGTCATCCGGAAATCCGGGAAATAGGACCGGGACGCCGGGTCCGGTGTTTTCTCGCGGACCCCGGACTCCCGGCCTAATGGCCCTGCCTTTCCACCCCCTTATCAATGCCTGGTTTGACAAAAATTACGGCAAACCCACGGCCATACAGGAGGCGGCCTGGCCCCTCATTGGGGAGGGCCGTCATGTACTTGCCCTTGCCCCCACGGGGAGCGGTAAGACTCTTACCGCCTTTCTTTCCGCCATTTCCCTGTTCTGCCGGGGGGATTATGACGCGGATAAGTTATCCGTCCTTTATATTTCCCCCCTTAAAGCCCTGAACGAGGATATTAAACGGAACCTCCTGGAACCCCTGGCGGGAATCGGGAGGATTTTTAAAGAAGCCGGGGAGGCATTTCCCCCGGTTACCGTGGAAACCCGTTCCGGGGATACCCCCCAATCGGAACGGCGGCGTTTCTACCGGCGTCCCCCCTCTATCCTGGTAAGTACCCCGGAAAGCCTGGCCCTCCTCCTCCTTAACCCCCGGGGCCGGGAGACTCTTTCCGGCCTGCGCTGCCTTATCCTGGACGAGATTCACAGCGTCCTGGGGACCAAGCGGGGGGCTTTTCTCTCCTGCCAGGTAGACCGGCTCTCCTTCATTGTCCGGGAATACGGGGGGCCCGAATTTATCCGGATCGGCCTTTCCGCCACGGTAAGGCCGGCGGAGGCGGCGGCGGAGTTCCTGGGCGGTCTTATGCCCTCCGCCAGGCCCTCCGAGGACTGGGAACGGCGGCCCGTTTGTATCGCCGCCCCCCCGGCGGACAAGGACATTAGCTTTACGGTGGAAGGCATGGAGGAAGACCCGGTTCCGGGGATCATCCGCCGGGTAGAGGCGAGTAAGGGCGTCCTGATCTTTACCGGTTCCCGCCGGGGGGCGGAACAGCTCAGTTACCGGATCAACCAGGCCGCCGGCCGGCCCCTGTCCTTTGCCCACCACGGAAGCCTTTCAAAAGAACTGCGAAGGGCGGTGGAGCGGGGCCTGGCGGAGGGGAAGATCCCCTGTGTGACGGCCACTTCTTCCCTGGAACTGGGGATCGATATTGGCGGCGTTGACGAGGTGATCCTGGCCGCCGCTCCCCCCTCCGTGGCCGCGGCCCTCCAGCGTATCGGCCGTTCCGGCCACGGGGTGGGAAGAACCAGCGCCGGAAGATTTATCCCCCTGCGCCGGGGGGATCTCCTGGCGGCGGCGGCCCTGGAAACGGCTATCCGGGACCGGGAAATCGAAACAAGCCGCCCTATCGAATGCCCCCTGGATATCCTGGCCCAAATAATCCTGGCCCTCTGTGACGAGAAAGAGCGTCATGTGGATGAACTCTATACCCTGCTCCGGACTTTTTATGTATTCCGGGCTCTCAGCCGCCCCGCCTACGATTCGGTAATCCGGATGCTGGCCGGCCGGGGGAACAGGGGCCGTATCAGGGAGCTTAAAGTCCGGCTTTATTGGGACAGGGAAAGCGGCGTCCTCAGCGCCGCGCCGGGGACCCGTTTCCTGCTCTATTCGGCGGGCGGGGTGATCCCCAGCCGGGGGCTTTACAGCCTGCGCCTGGCCGGGGAAAACGTGAAAATAGGGGAACTGGACGAGGAATTTGTCTGGGAACGGCGGATAGGGGACAGTTTCAGGTTTGGAAACCGTTCCTGGCGGATCAGCGGCATCGGACATGAGGCGGTGGAGGTTGTTCCCCGGGATAACAGCGCGGATTTTATCCCCTTTTGGCGGGCGGAGCCGGTCTTCCGCGGTCCGGTCCTGGTCCGCCGGATTCTGGAGATTCTCGACTATTTCAACAGGGAAGGGGAACTGGACGCCGCCCTGCTGCCGGGATTCTCCGCCGCCGCCCTGGAGGACCTTAACCGTTACCTCGATTCCCAGCGGCGTTCCCAGAACCCGGGGGATTCCCCCTTTTTCGTTCCCCTGCCCGGTCCCCGCTGTATTCCCTGCGAGATTATCGAACAGGGGGCGGGCCAGGCGGGAGACGGGACCTGGCAGATTCTGCTCCACGGCTTCCGGGGCGGGGCAGTACAGTACCCCCTCCGCCTGGCCGTTACGGAGGAGCTTGAGGACCGGACCGGGCTGCGGGTGGAGAGTTTTTCCGATGACAACACGATCCTTTTTCTTCTTCCCGGCGCGGCGGCGATGGGACGGGAAAAGGTCGAGGAGCTTTTCACCGGAATTTTGCGGGGTCTTAGCGGCGGCGGGGGAAGCGGCGGGCCGCGGGGCCTTTGCCGGGGGGAACGGCAGTTCATGCGGGGCCTGGAATCTTCAAGCCGTTTCGGCGCGGCCTTCCGGGAGGCGGCGGAACGGAGTCTTGCCCAGCCCCGGGGGAGCTTTGGAAAACGGCTTCCCCTGTGGATCATCCGGCAAAGGGCTAAACGTCTTTTTGACGCGGTCCGGGGGGAGGAAGATTTTCCCCTTAGCGCAGAAGCCTGGCGAAGCTGCCTGCGGGACGAGCTTGACATGGAGGCTTTCGGAGAACTTACCGCCGCCCTGGGTTCCGGGGTCATCACCCTCCCCTTTTTCCGCAGCCTTGGGGGAAGCCCCTTTGCCCGGAACATCATCTGGCAGGAGACCAACGCCCTGCTCTACGAAGGGGATGAGCGGAAAGATCTGCGCCGGAACGGCGGGGGGATCTCCCTTTCAGAACGGGTCATCGCCGAAGCCCTGGGCGATCCCTCCCTGCGCCCCCTTATTCCCGGAGAACTGGCGGCAAATTTCGCCGCCCGGCTGCGGAGGGAACTGCCCGGCTGGGGGCCGGAGGATTCCCGCTCCCTGACCGAATGGGTAAAAGAACGGATCGCTATCCCCGCCGATGAATGGGAAAACCTGCTCCGGGTCCTCCCCTCCCCCCTGCTAGAGGAACTGAAGGGGGACCCCAGCCTGGGGGGGAAACTCCGGTTCCTCAAACGGCGGGGCGCGGCTATTGAATCCGTTGTACACCGGGAATGGGAGGAAGGCTGGCTGGACCGGGACGGCCGGTGGGATCGGCAGCTCTTCTGCCAGTGGCTCCGTTTCCAGGGCCCCCTCTCCCCCTCCAGAATCGGCGAAATCTTTGGCTGGGGGGCGGCGGAGATCGAAGGGGCCATGGACGCCCTGGAGGAGGCCCCCGGCGGGCCGGCCCTGGTTTCTTCCGTGGCGGTGGAGGGTCTGGGGGAGAACCTGATCTGCGACGCGGAAAACCTGGAACTCCTCCTCAGGCTTAAGCGGGCCGGAGCCAGGCCGGAACTCAAGGAACGGCCCGCCGCCCTCCTTGTTCCCTTCCTCGCCCTGCGGCAGGGTATCCTGCGGCGGAAAGCGGCGGAGGATACCGCGGACAGGGGGGAGGGAACGGGAAGCGCGGCGGCGGGACTCGGCCGCTGGGCGGCGGGTCTTGCCCTGCCGCCGCAGCTCTGGGAAACGGAGATCCTCTGCGCCAGGGAGAAAAACTACAGGCCGGAGAGTCTGGACGGGGAACTGCGGGAAGGACGGCTCCTCTGGTACGGGGCGGGAAAAGGGCAGGCGGCCTTCTGCCGCCCCGAGGACCTGGACTTAATGAGTCCGGAAACAGGGGATGCCGGGCCCTTTCCCCCGGATTTCTTTGAACGGCCCCGGGACTACTGGGAGATCAAAGACGCCTGCGGAGCTTCCCTGGGCGGGGACAGAATTCTGATTCCCGCAATCTGGGAACAGGTATGGAAGGGCCGCCTCAGCTCCGATTCCTGGGAGGCCCCCAGGCGCGCCGCCAGGGCGGGCGGCGGTAACGCTGACAGCAGTATTACTGACGGCAGCGTTACTGATGACAGTATCGCTAAAGACGCCGGCCCCATCCGCGGCCGCCGTATTCCCAGGGCTTTACAGAGGGGGGCGCGGAATCTCTGGAAGCAGGGCTGCCCCCTGCCGGGCCGCTGGTTTTCCCTGGACCGGGAGGAACTTGAGGGGGAAGAACCCTGGTACCAGGAAGAACTGGACCGGGAACGGGTCCGTCTCCTCCTCCGACGCTGGGGACTCCTCTGCCGGCCCCTCCTGGAACGGGAAAACGCCGCCCCCCTGTCCTGGGCCCGGCTTCTCCCCGCCATGCGGCGGATGGAACTGGCGGGGGAACTGACGGCGGGGTATTTTTTCTCCGGCATCAGGTCCCTGCAATTTGCATCCCCCGCCATTGTCCGGGAACTGGAGGAAGCTGAAGAATTCGGAAGCGGGGATGGTCCCCTTTACTGGATCAACGCGGCGGACCCCGCCAGCCCCGCGGCCCTGGACATCGAAGGTCTGGACCCCCGGATTCCCGCCCGTTCCCCCAGGAACCGGCTTTACTACCGGGGGCAGGAACTCATCGCCGTATCAAGGCGGAACGGAAAGGAACTGGAAATTTTTATCCCGCCGGAGGATCCCTGTCTGGGGGAACTGGCGGCCCTGATCAGAGTCCCCCGGCAGCGGAACTACGGGGCGGAAAAAAAACTTGTCATCGAAACCGTCAACGCCGCCGCCGCCGCTTCTTCCCCCTACGGGCAGTGTTTTGTCGAGGGGGGCTTTATCCGGGACCGGGGGAAATTGTACCTGTGGTAGAAAGGCGGCGACTCAGCGCCTGGGGGGGTAGCGGAGTAGACTGCAGCCTAGAGGGTCCCTCTTGACCTCGGCCTTTCAGCTCTTGTACCGTAGCCTATCGCTTTCGCCGGGCCTATGCCGTGCTGCATTATTCAGCCACATGCTCACCGGTTCGTATGCATTTCTTTGGCAGGAAGCGGCCCCCCCCCTTTTTATGGATTCAGGTTCAGCCCTTTACCGCCCCCATGGTGATGCCCTCCACAAAGAAACGCTGGAAGCAGAGGAAGATCAGCACCACCGGCAGGGCCACCAGGGTGGAGGCGGCCATCAGGAGGCTGTATTCGACCTCGTGCTGGGAGCGGAAGAACTGGAGTCCGATGGAAAGGGTGTACATCTCCTGTTTGGTAAGGTAGATCAGGGGGCCCAGGAAGTCGTTCCACGAACCCAGGGCGGTAAAAATAGCCACCACCGCGATAACCGGTTTCATCAGGGGTATGATTAACCGGTAGAAAATTTCAAATTCGTTGGCCCCGTCTATAAAGCCCGCGTCGGATATTTCCTTGGGGATGGTCAAAAGGTACTGCCGTATCATAAAGATATACAGGGCCTGTCCTGTATAGGCCGGTATGATCAGGGGAAGAAAGGTATTTACCATTTTGAATTTGGCGAATATATCAAAGAGGGCTACCAGCACCACCGGGAAGGGGATGAACATGGTGGCGATAACTATCAGAAATACTTTTTCCCTGCCCGGCCAGTTGATACGGCTGAATCCATAGGCCACCAGGGAATTGGAGATAAGCGCCCCGATAACAGAAAAAGTAACGATGCTTAGGGAATTTGTCATATACCGGAAAAACGGAATAAACCGGACCGCCGCCGCGTAATGTTCAAAATGAATCTCATGGGGAAAGATCGTGGGCGGCGCGGCCCGCAGTTCCACAGTACCTTTGAGGGATGTAACAATCATCCAGTAATAGGGCATGATATAAAAAACCGCCATTACTATTAATATAACGCGGGGGATAACATACCGGGAGATGTAACGCGCGTTTTTCCGGTACAGCGGATTTGACATACTTTTTCTCCTTCAGGGGTTTTGGTTCCATCCTCAAAAACCAACTTTGTGGATGGATACTAAGTATCGTAGGAAACCCAGCTTCGTCCCCAGCGAAACACGACCGCGGCAATACAAACACTGACCGCGAAGAACAGGAGCGAAAGGCAGGCGGCGTATCCCATCTTTGAATACTTAAAGGCGTTCTGGTAGATATACAAAACATAAAAAAACAGCGAATTCTGCGAACCTACCGTACCGCCCCGGGCGCCGCCGGAAATAATATAGGCCTGGGTAAATACCTGCAGGCCGCCGCTTAAACCCATGATAATCTGGTAAAGGATAATCGGGGTAAGCATGGGCAGGGTAATGTGAAAGAATTTTCTGAACACCCCGGCGCCGTCAATATCGGCGGACTCGTAGAGATCGTAGGGTATGGCCCGCAGAGAGGCGAGGAAGATCAGGGCGGCTCCCCCCGCCCCGTATTGCGCCAGAATCACCAGGGATGGTTTGGTAAAACGGGGGTCCCCTATCCAGTCGATAAAGGGCAGGCCCAGGACCACAAAGATCCTGTTCAAAAGGCCGTACTGGGGATTGGTAAAGAGAATCCACACGAATACCAGGGCAAAGGCCGGCAGAATAGAGGGAAGGTAATAAATTGCCCGGTACACCGGCACTTCCCGTACCTTTTGGTTCATCGCCAGGGCAAGGATGATGGCAACCACAATGCCGGTGGGCACCGACAGGGCGGTATAGAAAAGGGTATTGTAAATAGTGGTAAGAAGAAGCGGATCATTGATCAGTTCTTTGAAATTGTTAAACCCTGTAACAAGGGGTTTGCCGAATCCTGAATACTCGGTGGCGCTTAAATAAAAGGAGTAGGCGATGGGATATATCTGCAGGACAAGGAAACCCGCGATCCACGGCGAAATGAACAAAAGGCCGTTTCGTAAATTACGTCTATCCAGCCGCTCAAGCATACATTACTCCTCAGGGGAGGGCCGCACCGGGCCCCGCCCCAAAAAATCATCGCAGGGGAAGGAATTTATTCAGTTGGCTCTGAGTCTGCTGTTCAGCCTGCCGCAGGGCCTCCAGGGGAGTCTTCACGTTCTGTACCACCATATCCTGGGCGGTGGAAAGGGCGTCCCAGTACAGGGCTCCCACCGGCAGGGGCGGGCGGCTTTTGGTAAAAAATAGGGCTTCCCGAAAATAAGTCTGCTTTTCGGTAAAAATAGACTCATCGCTGGAAATTGATATAAGCGTGGGGCAGTGGCCGGATTCTTTGGTGTAGATCCGCTGTCCCTCGGCGCCGCAGGCCCAGTAGATAAAGTGGACCGCCGCATCCTTCTTTTTGGAACCGGTGGGGACCACGAAGCTCCATCCCCCCGCCCAGGTGGAGGGTTTATCCCCTTTTTTCGCGACGGGAATGTAGGTTATGTCGTATTTCACATCCGGCGCGTAGGTCCGCATGGTATTGAGGAACCAGTCGCCGGTAATCATCATCGCCAGGTGGCCGGTGATAAAGGGATGCTGCTGGGGCGGATTGTTGGCGGGCATATAGCTGGAAATAAAGGTCTGCACCTGGTGGACTCCCATTTCTTTGTTGTAATCGTATAGGTACTGGAATCCCTTCACCACGCCGGGGTGGGTGGGGGTAACTTTTCCCGCACCCATGTCCGCAAATTCTCCGCCAAAGAGGAAGCCCCAGGTATAATGCCAGCCCTGTTCCACCTGGGGAATAAAACCGGCTTTTATGTAGTTCCCCAGGGCGTCTTTCATATCGATCTTCCGGGCAATTTCCCGCAGCCGTTCCAGGGTGATAGGTCCATTTTTCCTGTCCAGTTCCCCGGGATCGATTCCCGCGTCCTGGAGCATTTTCTTGTTGTAGTAGAGTCCCCTGGTATCCGTATCAAAGGGAAGGCCATAGGTCCTACCCCGATACTGATCTTCGTTCCAGGCAAAGGGCAAATATTTGTCTTTCAAATTGGGATCAAGCTTTGCCAGATCCGCCGTCAGATCCTCAAGGAGGCCGTCGGAAGCCCGCTGGGCCACAGTAAACCTGTCCAGCATATACACATCCGGCCCCGTTCCCCCCCGGACCGCGGTCATAAGGCTTGTGACATCGGTTTCGGAACCGGGAACCTGTACAAATTGAACCTGTACCGCGGGATTAGTGGCGTTATAGGAATTTGCGATATTTTCAAGAACCGCGTTGTCCGGGGGGCCGTGGCTTGTCCAAAAAACAACTTTTTCCTTTTGGGAAGTTCCTTCGTTTTTTCCCTGACAGCCGGACAGGATGCCAAGGATAAGCAGCGCCCCCGCCATTATAAGCACTCGTTTCATAAAATCCTCCTCATTGGACTTTTCATACAGAAAATCTTATAAAAAGTATTGGAGAAACTTTATGTCCCGGATTGTAGAATTATTAGAATCACAGGGTAAAATTACGATTTTCCCGCTTCCCTTCACGGCGCCATTTTTGAATAACAATCGCTTAAAAAAAACACGGATTTTATTAGAAATCCGTGTTTTTTAGAAGACTTATGAATTTAGAAGACTTATGAAAGAACCAACCGGGTTTTTGAACGATATCCCGCGGCAGGGCCGCGGGGATTTTTTAATTTTTCAGAATTTCCAGCGCCACTTCCCGGTAGCAGTCCAAAAGGTAGAGGATACCCGTCACCCGTTCACATTCTTCCGTCAGGGACATCAGGTCCTTCCTGCCGATAACAGCGGTATTGAAGCGCCGGGCCCCGGCCATAAGCTGCTGCAGCCCCACCTTTATCTTTTCCGCGTAACTGTAGATGCCAATGGCCCCCAGGGGAATATTTTTAATTTCCGAAGCGCCTGCCAGTTCCTTGACCTTTTCATAGTTGACAAAAATCTCCTCTGCTGTGGAACCGTAATCGGACACGGATTTGGGCAGGTTCCCCTCTTTAAGCCATTGGGCGATGTTTTTACCCACCATGCCGGGGATCATCAGGGCCCGGCCCATGCAGACCGCCTTAACATAGGGGGAACCCAGGGCCAGGGCTTTGAATACATGGTCCTCCGTGGAAAAACCCCCGGCAAAGGCCAGGTCCGGCGTCCGTCTGCCGGAGGAGGCCAGTATGGCGGCGTACTCAGCGGCGGCGCTGTGCAGGTAAATCGAGGGAATTCCCCACTCTTCCATCATCCTCCAGGGACTCATGCCCGTCCCCCCGGAAGCGCCGTCAACCGTAAGCAAATCTATCCGGGCATCGGAACCCCAACGGATAGCCATAGCCAGTTCTTTAAGACTGTAGGCCCCTGTCTTCAGGGTGATCCGCTTAAAACCCAGGGAACGCAGCCGCTCCACTTCTTTCATGAACCCTTCCCGGCTGACAAAACCCAGCCGGCTGTGGCGTTCAAATTCTTTAATGGCTCCGGCCTTAAAGGAAGTCTGAACCACCGGGTCCGAAGGGTCCGGGGTAACGATGTAACCCCGGCGCTGGAGTTCCAGAGCCCGTTCCAGTTGGGCCACCTTGATCTCCCCGCCGATACACTTGGCCCCCTGGCCCCACTTTAGCTCGATGGTTTCGATTTTGTGCTTATCAATGATGTACTCCGCCACCCCCAGTTTGGTGTCCTCCACATTCATCTGGATAAGGATTTCCCCGTAACCGCTATGGTACTTCCGGTAAGTCTCGATACGGCGGTCCATGTCGGGGGCCTTCACCACCTTTCCGGCGGCGTTCAGTTCCAGGGCCGGATCAATACCGCAGACATTCTCCCCGCAGACAATCGTAAGACCGGAAATCGCCGCCCCCACGGCAAAGTGTTCCCAGTTTTTCCGGGCAATCTCCGTCGAACCCAGGGCCCCGGTAAAAATAGGCAGCGAAAGCTTCACCTTCCTGTCCCAGCCGTATTCGGTCTCCGTGTTCACCAGGGGGAAGCGGGCCGTATCGGGATTAGCGCCGGTCCCCGCCGGCAGTCCCTCCGCGCCCTGGGCATAACCCTGAATATTAAGGTGGGAATAATCCACAGGGTAGTTCTTATCCCCCCCGGCGGTAATATCCCCAAAGGGACCGGGGTAGATCAGCTCCCTCCCCCGGAAACTGGCCTTGAAAATTTCGCAGTTCCCCTTGCAGCCATCAAGGCACCGCGAACAAAGACCGCTGGAAGGCGCCACGCTTACCGAGCGGTTGCCTGTCCTGGTAGCGTCATTACCGTTTGGACGCTGTAGATTCATAAAAGCCTCCTCTCCTCAATTAGGCCCGTAATTCTATGTTGCGGGCAGGGTAAACGCCCATTATACCCCCTCCGGCGGGAATGGCAAGAAAAAAAGCGTAATTACCAGGAGTTTGTTGCGCTTCGCGCTTAAAATAGTATAAATATTCACATCAATGAATATTTATACCTTACAAACTCCGAAAGCAGTGCAATAATCGTGATTTTTTGCATATTTATGCAAAAAATCTACATTGCAACAGGCTGCTAGGGCCTTGATATACCGGATTTTTCGTCGTGTTTTTAAGGGGGGCACAGGGGAGAGATTTTCCGTGACAGCAGTTCTTATGAAACCGCTTTAGGGGCGCATATTTACAGGGGCGGATTTTATGGAGACAAAAAAAAGCCTGGCGGCTTCCTACTTTCCCGCCCCTCCGGGGGGCAGTATCATCGGCGTTAGAGGGCTTGACTTCCGTGTTCGGAATGGGAACGGGTATGCCACCTCCACCAT
>JAIRNB010000123.1 GCA_031258265.1 Treponema sp.
CGCGGCCGGATACTATATTCCGGCGGCGGCCTTCTCCCGGCGCATGACATCCATATCCTTTTCGATTTCCAGGAAGAAAACCACGATAAGCATTACCAGGGACACGGCAAACGGCGCCCAGCCCAATAAAAAGTTAATCGCCCCGATGGCCGCTTCCGGCTGAACCTGGGATTCTCCGTTAAAGCCGGAAACGCTGAGAAGGACCGCCACAATCTGGGTGGCGCCGGCGGTAGCAAGTTTACTGGCCAGGTTATCCGCCGTAGAAACCAGGGCGTCCAGCCGCCGCCCCTTCCTCCATTCTATGAGGTCCACGATATTGTTGCGGTTGGTGTTGAACATAACAAAGGCTATGGCCACGGCAAACCCTACGGTGGCGGCGTTGACCATTATCGCCCCGTAGGAAAAGGGATCAATCAGAAACCATATCTTTCCCAGGATGGCAACAAGCACCCCGAGGATCATGATATTTTTCCGCCCCATTTTGCGGTCGATAAAAGAAACAACCGCAGTGGTGATGATCGAGGCTACAAGGTAGACCGCCTGTATCAGGGTGGCCCTGGCGGTGCTGCCCAAAACGTAGGTGGCATAGTAGGTGATGCAGCTCATCAAGAGGAGGTTGATCACCCCGTAACAAATGATATAGCACATATTCAGTACCCAGGAACGGCAGCCAAAGAGCATTCGGGCGACGGTTTTTACCCCCAGCTTTTCCTCATCCACGGAAATGGGCTTGACCCGTTCCTTGGTGGTAAAATAGTGAACAAAGCTGCCGAAGATGATCAGCGTCCCCATGACCAGGGAAACCAGAACAAAACCCCGGGAACCGGTTTGGGGATTCAGGTTGCCCCGGTTGTCCAGGGCCCCAAAGAGCTTAAGCAGGGGAAGACAGGCCACCGCGCCGATGCCCGATCCAAAGCAGCCGCCGAAATTGCGAAACACATTGATGCTCCGGCGTTCGGCATCCACATTGGTGGCAAGCCCGCCCATGCTGTTGTAGGGGATCGCCACCAGGGTATTAAAAATTTCAAACAGAATATATACCCCCAGGGAAACCGCGGCGGCGATCTTTTGGCCGAAACCAAAGTTGGAAAAGAGCAGCACCAGGGAAGCCGCCCAGGGAACCGCGTACCACAGGGCAAAAGGCCGGCACCGTTCACCGTTTTTAAATTTATGGTTTACCGACATATAACCCAGCAGAGGATCGTTCAGCGCATCCCAGATAGTACCGATGGCGAAGATCGTTCCCGCGCTTAAAACGGGTATTCCCACCACGTTGGTTAAAAAGAAAAGGTAGTACAGACTTTTAAATTGATAGACGATATTGTTCGACGTGGAGAACGTTAAAAACCCCAGCTTTTCCTTTAATGACAAGGGCGTTATTTGATTCATGGCCGGCCTCACTTTAAGCGGCGTCCCGCCGCCGTTTTCACACGCCCCCTATGGCGCCCAGTTTTTCCCGCAGCAGGGACTTGAATTTTTCAGGCTCATCCGACATGGGATTATGGCCCGAATGTTCAAACCAGATAAGTTCCTTAACCGGAGCTTCGATAGCCTTAAAATATTCCTCCACCAGTTCCGCCGGGGTGTTGCGATCTAAAACCCCGTCAAAGATAAAATAGGGGATCTTAAACCGGGGGCAGGCCGTTACAAGATCCGTGGCGGCCACTTCCCCCCACATGGCGGTAAGGACGAAACGGTAGCCCAGGGCGGCTCCGATAAAGTCCGAAAAACTGTACTCCCCGGACAGGATCATGGGAAGCACCATGGCCTTAAAATAATTGCGCTTGGCGGCGTTCTGGGAATAGCCCCCGTATTTCATCATAACCCGCCGCTGGGCCATGAGCCCCTTGAAACCGCCGGTATACATGCCGTTCCGGGGAGGCCCCACCCTGGCAAGAAGATCAAGCGCCTTCCGGTCCCCGGCTTTTTGCGCCGCTTCCAGACAAAAGCGGTAGCTTATCTCCTCGTTCCGCCCGCCGTGAACCACCTGGCCAAAACCCACATAGGCAGCAAGATGTTCAGGGTGACGAAAGGCAAGGTAGGTACCCAATTCCGAACCCCAGCTTCCACCGATGATAAAGATCTTGTTTTTTTTGAACTCCCCGCAGAGCCATAAAACCAGTTCCCCGGCATCCTCCACGAGCCGGTCAACGGTAAGGGTTTCCCGTCGGGCGCCCCAATAGGAACCGCCCGAACCCCGCTGATCCCAGGCCGCCAGGGTAAAAGTGTCCAGCAGATCCGCATGGACGGTCATTATGGCATGGCGGTTGCAGACCCCCGGCCCGCCGTGAAGAAAAAGCAGCACGGGCCGCGAAGGGTCCGCACTCTTGATGTGGATTTTCTGGGGCAGGCCCCCCAAAGTCACTTTGCATTTTTTATCGATCATCATACGCCGCTCCTCCTGCCGGGTAAGCTAAGACTATTTCAAAGATGCTAATTCCAAAAGATACGCGCCGATTTTCAGGGAAAGTTCTACCGCGAGGATCTTAAGTTCATTGGGCATATAGCGGGCGAACTCCTGAACTTCAAAGGTAAGATCCCCCTCATAGCCTACCTCCGCAAGTCCCTTCATCGCCTCCGGCCAATCGGTTTTCCCAAAAAAGGGAAGAATATGATCGTCATGACGGAGATCATTATCCTGTACATGGACGGCCTTGAGGCGGCGGCCAATGATCCGCAGATTCTCCCGGTGAAAACCGCCGGTAAGATTGGCGTGTCCAAAATCGTAACAGACCCCCATAGAAGGACTATTGAAGGCATCCACCAGTTCACAGAGCGCCGTTACATCGGCGGCGTAGATTCGCTGGTAAGGCGGCCCCTGATATTCAAAATCATTCTCCAGCGCGATGCCTGTACCCGCCTCCCGGGCGGTTTTAAGATGCCGTGAATAATACTCAACGTTTTTTTCCAGGGATTTTTCCACATTGGGCCCGGCATTGTACCATGTGCCCGGATGGGTCACGGCCCATTTAACCCCTAATCTTCCCGAGGCAATGATGCTGCGGCGGATTAATTCTTCCATCAGCTTTTTCTTTTCAGGATCGCAGGGGGCAAAGATGTCGTAATACGGAAGGTGGGACTGGGCAAATTCCACTCCCCA
This sequence comes from Treponema sp., assembly GCA_031258265.1. Taxonomy (GTDB): domain Bacteria; phylum Spirochaetota; class Spirochaetia; order Treponematales; family Breznakiellaceae; genus JAISFT01. The sequence continues at coordinate 3,101 of JAIRNB010000123.1, forward strand.
GCGCCGTCCCAATTCGGCGATATCCTCCACGTATTTTTCCCAGTCATCTCCCCGCATCCGGGAATAGGGATTCATGGCCTCGCAGAGATTCAGATCCAGAACTTTGTATCCCGCCCGGGCGCACAGCTCGACACAGAAATCAAAACCGTTTTTCCGCTCCGGCTGGGGAAGAAAAGCGGCAATATTAGTAGATGTGGAAAGACGCATGGGCTAAACCTTATCTGGCGTTGGCCGCGGCGTAATCATCCAGGAGCAGATTCAGGGCGGCGGACATGGATATAACCGTCTCCTGGGGACTCTTTTTTTCAACGAGCATATTAGAAACCTGATTCATGATCTCCATATAAAAATCCCGGGAAGGCCCCACGGTGATGCCCATCATATCTGCGCTGGTTTCATTGAGTTGTTTCGCCCCCACCTCCGCCTGGGGATACCGGGCGACATGGGCGGTATAAGCGGCTTCATCGAAGGAAGCGGTGTTTACCGGCATATAGCCTGTGGCTGCGGCAAAACGCGCCTGCACCGGGGCGGAAACCATGAATTTGACAAATTCCCAGGCCGCGGCGGCCTTGGCCTTATCCCCCTTGTTAAACATGAACAGGGCGGAGCCCGAAACGGTGGCCCCAAAATTCGCCTTGTCATTTATCCGGGGAAAGTAGGCGCAGCCCAGTTCAAAGCGGCCTCCTATCTGGTTCAGCAGGCTTGTCAGATTAGAGGTGGAGGTAACAAGAAAAACGATCTGCTGGCTGAGGAAAAGGTTGTTAAGGCCCTCGGAGACATTGAGAAGGGCCCCCGCGTCGTACATGGCCTTCCACGCCTCAAGGAAAGACAGCAGGGTCCCCTCGGTATCGCATACCAGTTTGGCGGCGTTCCCATCCCGGCCGTTCCGTTTATCCACCACGTAGGAGGCGGAGGAGGAGGCGCCGGGGATCTGGCCGATCCAGTTTGTGAGGAGCGGCGAATTGGGCATCTGGGCAAAGGCTTTTAAGCTCTGGTTGTTGGCGTTGACCGGGGGAAGCCTGCGGGACACCCCGGTTATTTCATCGAAGGTAGTAGGGGGAACCGTGATCCCCGCGTCGTCCAAAATGGATTTGTTGTAGTACATCACCGTGGTGGAAGCGGAAACCGGAAGCCCAAGCTGCCGGCCGCCGTAGTTCCATGCTTTAAGGGGGGCCTCCATGATCCGCGAGAGATCATAGGCGGTATCCGCCGCCAGGGCGTCGTCTACTGAAAAGGCGTATTCGGTGTTCATATAATCCACTACGCCGGTGGCGTCTATTTGCATCACATCAGGCAGGGCGGCGGCCTGACCGGTCTGCAGCAGGGGCCGCAGTTTAGCGGTGGCGTCGGAGTACTGGCCTTGAAAAACAGCCTCCAGGCTGATCTGCTTCTCCAACCCCGGCCCTTCGTTAAATTCCTTAACAAAGGCTTCAAAGGCCTGACTTGCGTCATCGGTCATGGAATGCCAGAAGGTAATCGTCACAGGGCCGGAAGAAACCACCGGCTTCTGGGAACCGCCGCTCCGGGAACAGGCCGCCGACAGCAGCGCCGCCCCCAATAATAAAATTATCTTTGTTTTCATATCCGCTCCCTATCCAACCAGGGCTCCCGCGCTTATCCCCTGGGTAACAGCCATACGCAGCAGGGCAAACAAAAAGAAAGAAGGAATGAGCAAGACCGCGACCGCCGCCAACACCACAGTGTAGTTGGTATCCATCGGATTCGTCAACATGGCGATGCCCACCTGGACGGTCCGCATATCCTGCCGGTTCGTCACCAGGAGGGGCCAAAGGTATGCGTTCCAGAAGGTAATAAAAGATTGAAGCATCAAGGTTAAAATCACCGGACTCGACATGGGCGTTACCACCCAAAAAAGATACCGCAGATCCCCGCAGCCGTCCATAAAGGCGGCGTCCCTTAAGGACCGGGGGATAATCTTGAAATTCTGCCGGAGCATAAACATCTGGGTGGCTCCGGCCAGGGAAGTAATACACATTCCCAGATAGTTGTCCAGCATATTAAGCCTGATAATAACAAGATAATTGGTAACCACCAGCGTATCCGCCGGAAGCATCATTGTACCCAGGATAAACATAAAGAAAACGCCTTTCCCCCGGAATTCAAAATAGGCAAAGGCATAGGCCGCCAAAATTGCGAAACATATTCGCAGAAAACATCCTGTGCCGGAAACAATAACCGAATTAAGCATAAAGCGCATCAGCGGCGCTGTTCTGAATACGGTTCTGAAATTTTCGATGTTGAGGAACGTATCCGGCAAAACTTTGGGGGGATACACCGAAAGCTCGGGTCTGGTCTTAAAGGCAATGCAGAAACAATACACAATGGGAAAAATTATGACAAACCCAATAAGAATGGCGGTGAAGGAGGATGATACATTCCAGGCACGGCGGCTTTTTTCGGCCCTAGTCATAATGAATCCCCCGCCGCTCAAAGACCATCGCCAGGAGCACCATCCCGAAGGTGCATGCAAAGGTAACGATGCTGATACAGGATGCCAGACTGTAGTTGGACGACTGATACCCTGAGGTATACATCATATAGATGAGAGTTACCGTTGAACGGCCGGGCTGGCCGCCGGTGATAATCATTACCGGCGTGGAAGTCATCATGGCCAGCACCACATTGGTACAAACCACATAGAGTATGGTAGGGGTAATCAGCGGAAGCTGTATCCGGAAAAGGCGGCGTATATAACCCGCCCCTTCCAGGGCAGCGGACTCAACAAGCTGGGCGGGTACATTCCGCAGGGCCGAAAGGAAGAGAAGGAAATCGAAGGGCATACCTATCCACAGGCACACTATCACGATGCCGTAAAGGGCTGTTTGGGCATCCGTAAACCAGCCGATATTCAGCCCCAGTTTATAATTGAGAATCCCCATCGTCGGTTCAAGGAGCATCTTAAAAATCTGGGATGCCGCGGGCATGGATACCGCCATAGGCATTATGAACATGGTTTCGTAGAACATCCCGGCTTTGCGTTTTTTCTCCGCCAGCAGGGCCAGGGCCAGGGAACAGAAAAGGTTAAGCGGCGTAAAGGTAAGGGTAAGACGGAAGGTGTTTTTCAGCGCCGTCACAAAGACGGGATCCGTAAAGAGGCGGCGGAAATTCTTAAGACCGGTGAAAGCCAGGATCTCCCCACGGAAATTTACCTGGGAAAAACTGTACATAAAAGTACGGATAAACGGAAAATAAACAAAGGACAGCGCAAAAAAAATAATGGGCAGAAGAAAAAGATAGGGTTTAAGTTTCGGTCCCAGGCTGAGGAAAACCGCCCCCGCGGCTTTTTCTGAAGCAACGGACTGCCGCATCGCCCTTATTTCGCGGGCCGGGCCGGGCCGCCGCAGTATCCGGCGCTTCCGCCCTCTCTAAAAAAACCGCCTTTTCCGAATTCGGAAAGGATCTGATTCTGTACCATGCCCGGTTCCGCCATGGGTATATCATGACCACGAATTTTTCCCGCCGTCAAGCCGGCGGACATTTGAGCAGGGGTCTGTCCGCCATGGGCGGGCAACTAATGACCAGCCCGCCGCCTTTAATGAAGGCCGAATCGCTGGGAAAGTTCTTTAAGGTGGCTGCCGATGAAGATGGCCCCGTAGCAGGTGACGGCCGCCCCTATGGTGATTCCCAGGGGGAGCATGTAGGAAGAGCCTTCCGAGGCGGCAATTTTGATAAAATCCATCCCAAGAAAGGCGCTTGCCAGGGAAAAGAACAGGATGAGTCCGGCAAGCACCCAGCCCCGGAGGGATACCCCCGCCGCTTCCCCCCAAGGCCCCTCTATTTCCCCGGAATCCGCGGCCCTGTCTTCGGCGCGGAGTTTAGCCATTACGGCGCCGGTAAAATCGACGCCCGGGGGAATAAAATCGTTCCGCAGTATGTCCTGGGCCAGTTCAAAACGCTCTAGTTCCTGGGCGCATTGGGGGCAGAACAGGCAGTGCAATTTAATCCGCAGATAAAACGGGCCTGGGAGGGTCTCCCCGCAATATTCGTATAACCTGTCCAATAATTCATCACAATTCATTCAAAGCCTCCTTCGGCAATCCCCCTTAACTTCTCCTTAAGCAGCTTTTTTGCCCTGAACACATGGGACTTTATGGTGTTCACCGGAAACCCCGTAATTGCTTCAATTTCCTGATAGGAACGGTCATAAAAAAAGTACATATCCACACAAACCCGGTAGCGGTCGGGGAGTTCCCCCACCGCCGTCAGCACCGCTTCCCGGGAGGCGCTGCGAACCAGTTTCCGTTCCGGGGTATCCCATTCAACGGCCCCCTCGTCTTCCGCCAGGCTGTGATACTCCCTGCGCCTGGTTATCCCGTTCACCGCCGTATTGTAAGCGATAGTGTACAACCAGGTTGAAAAACGGGACCGGCCTTCAAAGCGGGAAAGACTGCGGTAGACTTTAAGAAACACTTCCTGCACAAAATCGGCAATATCCTCGCTGCTGCGGAAGAAACTCCGGCCCATACCGTATACCGCCCTCTGGTGGCGGGTCATCAGGTAACGAAAAAGCTCCTTCTCCCCGGCCGCCACCCTGCCGGCAATGAAACGATCGTCCGCATCATCCACCGGCAGATCCGGCCCCGGTTTATCCGGCCTGATCTTACCCGGTAAACCTTCCTTCGGCGGAGGCTTCGGCCTCATGCGGCCTTATCTCTACGCTTTATCCCGTAGTAGATCAAAAGCCCCGTACCGATAGAAAGGGGAATAAGCCCCCCCAGGAGTACATAATTTGCCCCCTGGACAATGGCTAAAAAGATAGTCAGGGTAAGCCCTACCGTCTCCAAAAGCAGCCCCGCCAGCAGACTAAAAGAAAGAAGATCGAAACGGGGCGGGACATACTGGCCGGCCTTAATAAGCAAAATCTTGTGCCGGTAATTCCAGAGAAGATAGAAAAAAATCAGCACCGAACCCCACACGATTCCCACAATAGGGATGATCGCTATGATCACCTGGGCGGCGGAAGAAACCGGCTCCATGACATGTTGCTCCTTTGCCTGGACAAAACTCCGCAATATGTCATTGTATTACATCCGTTCTTACTTCGTCCAGTTAAGACACTCCGGAAGGGCCTTTTGTTGCAAATATTTCATTTGAAAGATGGCGGTCTGCGCACACCTGGGCTAATGCGCCTGCGTATAAGGGGGGGTAGCGGAAGCCACCGCAGCCCGCAGGGCGAGGAGGCTGGAGTGAGGGGGGGCCGGGATGAACAGCCACAGGGCTGTATATTGGATGATGCGGCACGGCCTAGCGCCGATAAATGCCCCAAAATTGACTAATGCGGCCAAGCTTTAGCTTGGCCAGTGCGCGCCGCGTAAAAAGAAGCGGCGCATTGGGCGCCTATGCCTTCGGCTTTTGAAAGCCCTGTGCTCCCCCTCCTTACTGGTGTGGATAGGGGCTGTACTGGAAAATTTGCCGCTAAAACCGGTATACTGCCTCCCTATGAATCTTGAGGCCTTTGTCCTGGGCTGCGGGGGGATGATGCCCCTGCCGAACAGGCACCTTACATCGGTTTTGCTGCGGCGGGAGGGGGAGCTTTTTCTTTTTGACGGCGGAGAGGGGACCCAGGTTTCCCTTAGGCGGCTTAACCTGCGCTGGAAAAAAATTTCGGTTATCTTTGTAAGCCATACCCATGCCGACCATGTGACCGGCATACCGGGGCTTTTGATGCTTTCCTCCCAGGTGGACAGGGACGATCCCCTCTATATCATCGGCCCCCCCCGGATAGGGGAGTACATTGAGGAGAGCCGCCGGGTCCTGGATATGTACATCAACTACGAGATCATAATCCGGGAGATCAGCGAGCCAGGGATTGTCTACCGGGGGGAGGGTTTCCATGTCCGGGCCTTTGCCCTGCGGCATACCAAGCCCTGCTACGGCTATGCCCTGGAAGAAGATTTCCGGCCCGGGGAATTCCACCCGGAAAAGGCGGCGGCCCTGGGGGTCCCCCGGGGGCCCTTCTGGTCAAGGCTGCAATCGGGGGAGGCGGTGGAGGCTGCCGGCGGCGTTATGGTACAGCCCCAGGATGTGCTGGGTCCTCCCCGGCTGGGACGGAAGTTTTCCTTTGTTACCGATACCCTGGGTTTTCCCGAAATTGCCCCCCAGGTGGCGGATTCCGACCTTTTTATCTGCGAAGGCATGTTTTGCCGGGACCTTTTGGACAGCGCCCGGGAGAAGAAGCACATGACCTCCGAACAGGCCGCCCGGATCGCCCTGGTCGCGGGGGTAAAAAAACTGGCTCTAATTCATTACAGCCCCCGTTATACCGATTACGATTTGAAGCAGCTTTTGAAGGAGGCCCAGGATATTTTTCCCGC
>JAIRNB010000128.1 GCA_031258265.1 Treponema sp.
TTGGTGCTTCCGATGTTTCCCGAACCTCCACGACTCTGCCCTCTTTGTGGTGTAGTCAGACACCATTCAACCTGGGTTTTAGGTTTGATACCCTCCTAACCTTAACTCCCTATCGTGAACCGCCGCGGGGGCGGGGATAGCCCGGCGGAGAACATTTGGAATTCCCCGCCGCAGCGTATTGAAAATAGCGCAGGCGGATTCTACAAGCGTTTTCCCCCCGGGCTATCCCCGCCCCTGCCGGGAGGCGGTAGAGGGTTACGTTCAGGCGTATCAAACTGAACTACTCACAGGTTGAATGATGACAGGCTACTAGTCTTTTTTCAGGGCGCTGTCAAAGGCCACGCTGGACGGGGGAAAGTCGATCCTGCGGACAAATTCGCAGGCTTCCCGCGCGCCGTAATCGCGGTCCATGCCGGAGTCCTCCCATTCCACCGAAAGGGGACCCTGGTAACCAATGGCATTCAGCTCCCGGATAATGTTCTCAAAGTCCACATCCCCGTGGCCCAGGGAACGGAAGTTCCAGCCCCGGCGCGTATCCCCAAACGTAATGTGGGAACCCAGGATACCGGCCTTGCCATCCAGAGTTACGGCGGCGTCCTTCATGTGGACATGGTAGATCCGGTCCGCAAAGTCCCGGATAAAGATCACCGGGCTAACCCCCTGCCACTGCAAATGGGAGGGATCGAAGTTGAAGCCCAGGGTAGGCCGGTAATCGAACTCTTTAAGAAGCCGCTGGGCGGTGTAGTAGTCATAGGCTATTTCCGTGGGGTGTACCTCCAGGGCAAAACGGATGCCCAGGCGGTCAAACTCGTCAAAAATGGGGGACCAGAGCCGCACAATGTCCTTAAAGGCCGTATCGATCATCTCCTCACTGGTCTGGGGAAAGGAGTACCAGTACTTCCAGACCGGGCTGCCCATAAAGCCGTTCACCACGGTAACACCCATGTTTTTCGCGGTCCCGGCAATACGCTTCATCTCCGCGATTGCCCATTCCCGAATCTCCTCCGGCTTACCCGCCAGACGGTTGGGGGCAAAACCGTCAAGCCGGGGGTCCCAAAGGTCCCCCACACACTGACCAATCAGGTGCCCGCTTACAGCCCAGCACCTAAGGCCGTGGGCGGCCAGTACCGCCTTGCGCCCCTCCACATAGGCGGGATCGGAAACCGCCTTCTGGGGTTCCAGATGATCCCCCCAACAGGCTATCTCGATTCCGTCATAGCCAAACGATTTCATCTTGGCGCAGAGCGTTTCAAAGGGCAGATCCGCCCATTGACCCGAAAAAATAGTTACCGGACGTGCCATAGGCTCCTCCTGGCGCCAGCCTTCAGGCTGACTGGTATGTACCGGGCCGCGGCCCGGATGATCCACGTATGGGGATAGTCTCACCGAAAAACGCCAAGTAAGCAAGACGGGCTTTGGCAGGGCATCGGCGTTTACCAAAGGTCTGGTGAACCCCTCCAACAGCAATCCGGTGAGGGGTGCGTGTTGTGGTGTTCAACCGATCTTTACCATACCCCACCCGCCGATGACCTGCCTGAGACAGGAGGTCAAGAAAAAAGCCCCGCCCTCAACAAAAGGGGGGCAAATTTAGGAACATAAGGCAATCTTTGCACCCCCATCGCGATTTTTTATGTTTGACTTGCCCGGACATCTATGCTATAGTAGGGGTAATCCAGTTTGGAAAAAGTTTAATTCGTTCTTTGCCTTTGGAAAAGCCATGCAATATTTTGATACTCACGCCCATGTGGGGCTTATTGTGGATGACCCTATCGAACAACTCATCGTAATCCAGGAGGCCAGAGCCGCCCAAGTTACCCGGATTGTGTCCATCTGCAACAGCCTCCACGATTTCTCCACCGTGTACAACAACCTCAAGTCCGCAACCCACGTGTACCACGCCGTAGGGGTAAGCCCGTCGGAAGTACAGAACCCCGGCAAGAACTGGGCCCAAATCGTCGAACAAAATGCCCGGCTGCCCCGCGTCGTAGCCATTGGGGAGATCGGCCTGGACTACTACCGCAAATTTGGGGACAAAAATTCCCAAATCGAACTGTTCATCACCCAGCTCGACATGGCCGCCAAACTGAACCTGCCCGCCGTCATCCACAACCGCGAAGCCGGACACGACGTACTGGACATCCTTAAAGACCGCATGCCCCCCCGCGGCGGCGTCTTCCACTGCTATTCCGAGACCGCGGAATACGCCAAAAGAGCCCTCAACCTCAACCTCTACTTCTCATTCGCGGGTAATTTGACCTACCGGAACGCCAGAAACCTCCACGAAACCATAAAAGTCCTCCCCCTGGACCGCGTCCTTATCGAGTCGGAAAGCCCCTTCATGGTCCCCGCCGAACACCGGGGCAAGCGCAACATGCCCAAATACCTGCCCCTTACAGCCCGTTTTATGGCGGACATGCTGGATATTGACGAAGAAACCCTGGCAGCCCGACTGTGGGACAACGCCAACCGGTTCTTCGGCCTTCCCGCGGAGTAGAACCAATGCCGAATCATAAGGGGGGAAGCCTCCCCCCTGCCTCCAGCCCGGCACGCCGGTCGATGCGTCCACATCGCGATGTGGACGCATCTCCCTTCATTTGGGCTTCCGGCACCCCCCTCTACGGGGGTTCCACCCCCGTACCCCCGCGCATCGCCCTGTTCCTCCTCGCGCTGGTATTAGCGGCATTAGGGGGTTGCACGGCGGACAAGGCCGCCGCGCCGGCGACCGGATACGCCGCGGCCGGAGATATATCCTACAGCCGGACAGGCGCGGGCTTTAATCCCGAAGGCCCCGCCGGGGCCGCGGGGCAGACCCCCCCGGCCTTCAAGAATATGAGCAACCTCTACGGCGAAATGTCCCAAATAGCGGAAAGTCCCCTGGGAGAAAATCTTCCGGCGGAGAACAACCGGAAACTCATCAAAAACGCCCGAATTCGGACAAAAGTGGACAACCTGGAAGAAGCCGCCGCCCATGTGGAAGCCGTACTTGAACGTTACCAGGCATACGCAAGCGATTCCTCAGTATACGATACGTCCAGAACCTATACGTTAAAGATCCCCAGCGCCCATTACGAGACCGTCCTGACCGAGGTTGGGAACATTGGAAAAATTGTGTACCGCTCAGAAACCGTGGAAGACACCACCCTGAAATATTACGACCTTGACGGCAAGCTGAACACACGGCTGGAACTGCTTAAAACCTTCCGCGCCTACCTGGGAAAAGCGGAGACCATCGAAGAAATTATGACCGTAGAAAAAAGAATAGCGGAACTGCAGCAGGAAATCGACTGGTACGGCTCCCAACTCGCCGCTCTGTCCCACCTGGTGGACTACGCCACCATCAGTCTGGAACTGCAGGGACCGGATTCCGAAACCACCTATTACAAACCATCGGTTACGGACAGAATCGCCGCCCTGTTTCGGTCCTTTTCCGGTGTCGCCTCAACGGCGCTGCTGATCCTGCTGGGTATTCTTATATACGGCATACCGGCGCTGCTGGTCCTTATCCTGCTGTTCTTGCTTTTCTTTGGCCGGATTGGCCTTATCAGAAGGGTCTGGCGCCTTGTGGGTACAAAGAAAAAGCAGGGATGAGCCGCGTACCGGAGCCGCCCCGGTTCTACCGCCCCCTGAACATTGGGGGGCTCTCCCTGCCGGGTAATCTGTTTCTCGCGCCGGTAGCCGGCTACACGGACCGGGCCTTTCGTTCACTGTGCATCGAACAGGGGGCAAACCTCTGCTTTACGGAACTGGTCTCAGCGGAATCGATCATCCGCGGCCGTCCGGACCTTAAACCACTGGACGATCCGGGGCCGGTAAGTGTCCTGCTGCGCCGGGCGGACAACGAAACAGCCTACGGCATCCAGCTTTTCGGCGCGGAAGCGGAACGGATGGGGCAGGCGGCGTCCCTGCTGGGCCCCTGGAAACCGGCGCTTATCGACATCAACGCCGGCTGCCCGGTAGCCAAAGTGGTCAGGACCGGGGCCGGGGCCGCCCTGACGCGGGACAGCGCCAGGCTGGGCCGGGTGGTGGAGGCGGTGGTCCGGGCCAGCCGGGGGGAGATTCCGGTAAGCGTCAAGATCCGTTCCGGCTGGGACAGCAGCTCCGTAAATTACCGGGAATGTGCCCGAATCGCCGTGGAAGCGGGGGCCGCCATGGTGAGCCTGCACCCCCGGACCAGGGCCCAGGCTTACGGTGGAACCAGCGACTGGACCCAGATCGCCGACCTGGTAAGCCGCCTTTCCGTGCCAGTTACCGGTTCGGGGGACCTCCACAGCGCCGCTGACGCCCGGCGGATGTTCCGGGAAACCGGATGCGCCGCCCTGATGTTTGCCCGGGGGGCCCTGGGGAATCCCTTTATCTTTGGGGAAACAAAGTCCCTCCTCCTGGGGCTGGACTATGAGCCCCCCGGCCCCGGAGAACGGATGGCTGCCGCCCTGCGGCATCTGGAACGGCTGGCGGCGGATCTGGGGGAACGGCGGGCCTGCGTGGAGATGCGCAAGCATTTCTGCGCCTATACCAAAGCCTGTTCCACGCGCCCGGAACCGCTGCATGGGGATGCGGCGGCCCGGCCAAATCCCCGGACTAAGGTTGGCCTTTCGGGCGGCGCGGCCCTGCGGAACCGGCTTGTCCACGGGGAAACAATCGCGGATTTTAAACAGATCCTCAGCGAGGCGGGGCTTTTACCGCTATAAAAACCGGCGAATTTCTTCAACAAAGCCATTGCCAAATACAGCGGCCGGGGGTATCCTATTGCGGTAAACGGTTTGAAAAGGCGGGGTAAGAAGTTATTCGTCAATTAACAGGGGCTCTTTCAAAACTTCAGTCTTGAAAGAGCCCCTGTAAACATACCGTTTTGTTTCCCGGTATGCCCCGCTATTCCCCCGGAGTATCGCACAGCAAAAAACTCCGGCGTCCGGCCCGGTATTATTTTAGCAAGCGCGGTGGCCGGAACGGAAAAAAATTACGGAGCGTCTATGGCCCCCCTTATTGATGTTGTTGAATGGAATGACGCAGCTAACGATGTGTTTGCCTGGAAATTCGGCCAGAATAAAAACAACAATTTAAGCACATTTACCCAGCTTATCGTCCGGGAATCCCAGGAAGCGGTGCTGTTTGGCAAGGGCCGGATCATCGGAAAATTTGGTCCGGGCAAGCATACCCTGAACACCGAAAACCTCCCCCTGCTGAGGAATCTTTTTGGGATACCCTTTGGCGGGAAGAACCCTTTCATGGCGGAAGTCTGGTTTGTCAACAAGGCGGCCCCCCTTACCATCAACTGGCGTACCGACACCATGCGTTTCCATGATCCCGATTACGGCGAAATGGTGCCCCTGGCCGCGGCGGGGCGTTACGGTCTTAAGGTGGAGGACGCGGAGCGGTTCCTGGTCCAACTGGTAGGGGTTCTTACCCGGTTTACCGCGGCGGATCTGACCAGTCATTTTCTGGGCGCCCTGGTGGCCAAGACAAAAAGCACCATTATTTCTTTCATGCAGGTCAACGGCGTTGGAATACAGACTATCTCCGCCAGACTGGAGGACCTTTCAAAATTCCTCAACGAACCCCTTAGGGAATTTTGGGAAACCTACGGGATGCTCCTTACCGGATTCTACATTACTTCTGTTGACCTTGATACTTCAACCGAAGACGGCAAAAAAATTGCCGCCGCCCTAAGCGACAGATCCGCCCAGAATATTGCCGGTTATACCTGGCAGCAAAAACAGGGTTTTACCGTAGCCAACAACGCCGTTGCCGGCGGCGGAGACATGGGGATTCTCGGCGCGGCGGCGATGACGGGAATGTTGGGCCAGGGGATAGGGGCCGCCATGATGCAGCCGCCGGCCTACGGACAAGCCGGATTAAGCGGACCGGGAACTGCGGCCCCGGCCAATGCCCGGCGGGAAATTTTCTGCGCAAAGTGTTCAAAAAAATACCCGGCGTCAAGCAGTTTTTGCCCCCACTGCGGCAATAAGTACAATCCCTGCCCCCGCTGCGGCAGCGATAATCTGCCGGGGAGCAAACGCTGCGTCTCCTGCGGGACGGCCCTGGCGGAACAGGCCGGCGGGCCGGCGGATTATGTTTGTTCCCGCTGCGGGGCGGCGCTTACCCCGGGGACCAAATTTTGTCCCTCCTGCGGCAATAAAATAGGCTGAAACGGCCCCGAAAGCCCAGGGAAAAAATGGAGAAGCTATGACGGGAAAGCGGTTTTTGGCGTTAAGGTCTTTGCTTTTTGTCGCGGGCGGTGGAATTATTGTCCTTGCCTTTTTTCTCAACGGCGGCGGGAAAACTCTGGACCGAATCAACGGGTTTATGTGGGTATCCATCGCCCTTATGTACCTGGTGATATTCGTTCCGTTTTTCTTTTCCGCCATAAGAATTGGGAACTTTTCCGCCAAGATTCCCTCTCTTGTCATGGTCTGGGCGGGCGTGTTTGTCTATGTGCCCTTGTCAACAGCGGTAATAATCCTGCTTAAAACAGGGATACTAACCTTTCATGTTTCGGTAATAATTCAGACGGTCTTAGTTTTCATTTTTGCCGTTAATATATACTTCGGTTATTTTGCGAATTTACATCTTCGTAATACGGCTTTAGAAGAGTCAAACCTGTACGCCTGCCTTACGGAAATAAAATCGAAGGCCGCGTCCCTGTCCCTGTTTCTTGCCCGCCTGCCTGCCCGGTATGAAGAAATTCAAAAGACCTTAAAGCGCAGCCTTGACGATATTAAATATATCACCCCTGTACAGAACGGATTGGGAAACGACGGGGAAAACCGGATCCTCGCCTCCCTTGAGCAGATAAGAACACGCTGCGAAACCATTGCCCAGGGGGGGACTCCCCCGGATTTTGAAACCAGGGTGGACGAACTGAAGGCCCTGGTAAACGAAAGGAAATTGCTGAGAAATTAGCCGCCGCGCGCCGGAAATGCTTCATCGTTGAACTATTGCGCCATGCTGGGATAGGGGCCGCCTGCCGGTGACTGACACCGCAGGGGGGTAGTGGAGTAGACCGCAGGGACAAACCCGCAGGGTTTGACACGAGGACTACGGAACGAGGGGGGACCGCGTTAAAAAGAGTCACTGGCAGGGGCTATACCCTTTAGCTTTTGAAACCCCTGTGTTCCCCCTTTTAATTTATTAACTTTGATTTATTAACTTCGATAAGGAGAGTGTTATGACGGGTAAAATTTTTCCCGATTCGGCCAATCTATACCAGGACCAGGCGAAGATTCTTTTTAACTATTACCGGAAGGCGGCTGAAAAAATTGTCCAGGAAGAACTGGAGCTGGAAAAGGCTATTGAGGGGTGCAAGGCGGGGATCGAACAGAGCGGGAGGGATAAAACCAGGGGAATAATTATCACCGCTGTTTTCCCGGCCCTTGGTCTGCTGTTTTTTCTGTTGTCCATTTTCCTTTTGGAGTCGGAAACGGCGGCCCTGGTTTCCCTGTTCCTTGTCCTGGGCTGTATCTGGGGCCTTCTTACCCTGGTCAAGGCGAAAAAATCCAGGATAGAAAACGAGAATAAGGCGCGGGCTTTTACGGAGGCCCACAAGGATATTCGCCGGGATTACCGGGTTAAAAAACTGGGGGTGGCTTATGTTCCTATTGCCACCAGAATCCCTTTTGAAAACAAGAGTTTTATTGTGGACCATACCGGGTCGGTGGCGGACATGGAATTCAATATGTCGGTGGTGCATAAACCGGAGGAACTGCTGCAGACTCTGCTTTCTCTGGAAAACAGCATCAAGGAAGCCCCTATAGTGGAGGAGGCTTCCGCCGTGGAGCAGGTTGATACATCGGATTATTCTACCTCTATCCAGAATATTACCATGTACGATTATATGGGAAATATTGACCGCCAGATCCGCAATATCAAGTATCTCTTGGGTGACAATGATACTGTCAATCTTTCCATGCCGGTGGTGCTGCCGGAGGGCAGGACCGCGGAATTCCTAAAGGAGTACGCCGCCGCGGACCCCGGGGATAAGCCTGTGGTCCCCGTGTTTAACATCGGCGGCTTCAAGGAAAAAATAGATACCTTCTATGCCTTAAACGACATGCGGAAATCATTTGAAAAAAAGACCAGCCAAAACCAGATTGAATATTATAAAAAACTGATCAAACGCCTGGCCGAGTCGGTACAGGTTTTGAGCAAGACAAAGATAGCCGGCGGGGCGGAGATTATCGAATATGGAAATATGATCCTCTCTGCCGTGTTAAAGTCCGCTTTTAACCAGTATTCCCCCGCCCTGGAGGCGGAGGAAATTGAACGAATCCGTTCCGCCAGTTTTGATTATCAGGATTCTGTTGATGACTACAGCCCATTTAACCTTAAATCCAGCTCCAGGGTAAAGTACGATCTGTTTTCAGCGTCCTGGACTGCCGAGGATGGTTCCCGTACATCCATGCCCTTTGGCATGCACCAGGTACAGGAGGAAGTCCTGGCCCCGGTTATCCAAAATTTAATGGCGGAAAACCGTGTTGAACGGCTGCGAATTTACAACAACATAAAAGATCAAAAGATCAATTACCTTAACCAGTGGCACCAGGACACGGAGGATTTTTACGGCAGAAACAGGGCGGAGGCGGCGGATCTAATAAACCGGATGAGGGAAAGCTACGCCGATTATATCCGGTCCCTGAACACCTACCGGGCCCTGCAGGAAACACAAAAAGCCATGACCGAGACCCGTTCCCTGGACGCGGCGGAGGTTCAGGAACAGAATAAAAACGCCGAGATAATTGCCGGTTTTGAGGTCCAGGCGAACCAGTTTGGCCGGAAACAGGAAGAATTCAGCGATTATATTGACCGGCTCAAGGAAGACATCGATCAAAAGGCGGCTCAATTCGGTTACATTCCCTATTATGAAGCTTCCCTGCGGGACGGGGAGTCCAGGGATTTCGCTAAATCCACCGAAGCCCTGCAGGAATTGGAAGGCCGCCGCAGGAAGCTGCTTTCCATAAGCCCCTATGTGGCCAAATACGCGGAACTGCCCCCGGAACCCAGGGTGGAGCAGCGGATGTACGATGATCTGTCCATCGATTTGATGGAAAACCCGAAAGAAACGGATACCCCAGGGGAAGGGCTGTAAACATGGCTAACCTTCATTTTACCGTTGATACCACCCCCATGGCTCAGTCGGTCGATTCTGTGAGGGGTCATGTCAACGGCGTAACCACTGCGGTAACCGCTATGGAAGCGGCGGTTATCGCCACGGAACGGGAGTCGGCGCGGACAATTTGCGAGAATGTGGACCGGGGCTTTTATTTTTTAATTAAGTCCCAGATCAGCCAAAAGCTGGTGGCCGCCCAAACGGAAATGTCCGCCAGGGCCCTGATCCTGGTCCAACTGGGCAAGGCCCTGGATAACATCAAACGCCAGATGGAACAGGATTACTTTATGATCTCCCGCCGTTACGCAAAGCTTTTCCAGTCTCTGAACAAAAGCTTGGAAACACGGGTCCGGGAACTGGACCGTCCCGCCATGCAGCTTGCGGAGATTAAGAAAAGTATCGTTTTTGACAAGTATAAGGATAACGGTACCGCGATAATCTGCATGCCGGAGGACCTGAATACGGCGGCCGGAACCGCCCTGGGCGGGAGACTCAAGAGGAAAACCAAGGCGGCCCTGGAAGCCCTTTCCGGCCAGATAAATGAAAGCGCTTCCTATGGGGAAAAATTGGGCAGCATCCTGCTGGATAAAGAACAGGATTTCCGGGATGATCAAAAACCGGCAAGGATGGACAGCTATCTGCCCGTAATTTTTTCATCGGTGGAAAGCGGCTTTCAGCGGCATGAGTACATCGATAATGTTTATACCGCGCAAAGGGAAGAACTTGCAAATACCGCTCCCATGGCCGCGGAAATCGGCAATGTCCAGGAACGGCTTAACTGGGTTCCCGCCGGGGATGATGAAAAATCAATTCTCAGGAAGGAAGTGGCGGCCCTTGGCGAGAAAGAAGCCCTGGACCAGCGGGTAGCCGCCGAGGTCCTGCGGCTCTTTGACGCGGACACCTGGCAGACCCTAAAGGAAATCCCATGAGTTATACCCAGCATTTCCATGATTCGATAAGTGTCCATGGTTCCAAGAGCGTCTCTTACCCCAAGAGTGAAAGCGGCGGTACAATGATGGTCTCGTACAGCGAAACCGTACCCCTTAACATTACCGTCGATGTGGAGACCGCCCCCTTTGATGACAGTGTTTCCGGCTGTAACGGCTCTATTGACGTTTTAACCGGATCGGTGGCTGCCTTGAACGGGGCTCAAATTGCCGCCATACAGGAAACCGCCGAAAAAGTATCCCGGTCATTGATCGACGGCTTCTTTGGCGTCATCAATACGGAGCTGTCCCAGCAGTTACAGGCCCTGGACAGCGCCGTACAAGCCGGCGCCGGCTTAATTGCGGAACAGGGAAAGGCGGTATCCGCCCAAAAACGGGTCATGGAAACGGATTATAACCGGATCAGTTCCCGCTATGCCGCCCTGTTCCGGGACCTTGATGAAGAGTGCCACAAGCGGATCTACGCCCTGGATAAACACTCCTTCAACCTTGCGCAGAATGTTCAAAAGAAGCTCCTCCTGGAAACGGGTATGAATACGGCCGCGGGAAATGTGCTGGGTATACAGGAAGAGTCCTCCTCAAAACTAATGTTGTCGGCCTCACGGCTTAAGCGCCTGGCCCGCGATGTGCTTGATGTCCTCCGCGGTTATGTGGGGCAGGAAACGGCTATTGCCTCCAAGATCGATTCTTTTATGCTTGATGAAAAAATTGACGGGAAAGAGACCGAATATGTACCGGTTATCTGGGTGGAGCAGGACGATCTTGGGGAAAACGGCCCGGATAGAAACTGCTATGTTTCCGGTTCAATGCCGGAAAATAAAAAATATCTTATTGCCCAATCTGTTGAGCGCCGTTTTATATCCGAAACCGGATGGCGCGCCGCGGGGGAGGCCGAAAAAAATATTTTGGATAAAGAAATCGCGGCCCTTTCCGAATCGGTTTTTGCCGGGGCCCCGGACGAAAAGGACCTGCGGGTCTATGACAAAATAATAGAACTTTGGCGGAACAGCGGGCTTGAGCTTTTTCAGGATAATAGAGTTGTTTAAAAACTTCAGTTTTTAAACAACAACCGCTTAAAAACAACAAAAAACGCGGATTTTGTTAGAAATCTGCGTTTTTTGTAAGACTTGTAAGCCAAGCTTCGCTTGGCAAAGGACCAACCGGGTTCTTGAACAAGTCCAATGTTGACTGCGGGAGCTCTTAAAAACACCGGTTAATACTAATTCGCCCTTAAAGGTATCTGTTCCGTTTATTCGAGAATCTGGTTTAATACCGCAGAGTTCTGCTCCACGGAGGCTCATTGCCGGGGGTTTGGGGGTGCCCCCCGGAGAAGGGGGTACGGCGCAACGATCCTCAGCCCTGCTGGGGCGTGCGCCGTAGGGGGAAGGCTTTCCCCCTCATGGATAAAGAGAAGGAGCCGGGATGTATGACGAAGATGATCTGATCCCTGTTTCCGCGCTGCAACATGTGTCTTTTTGTGCTCGGCAGTATGCGTTAATACATTTGGAACAGGCTTGGGAAGAGAATCGTTTTACCGCGGAGGGCAGGGTCCTCCATGATCGGGTTCATGTGGAACACCATGAGGCGCGGCGCTTTTTCAGGCAGGAATACGATATGGCAGTACGGTCGTTGAACTGGGGCCTTACCGGAAAGTGTGACCTGGTGGAAATATGGTATTCGGAAAGCAAGAATATAAAAAAAGTTTCACCCGTTGAATTCAAACGGGGGCGGGAAAAAGAAAGCGACGTGGACCGTGTTCAATTATGCGCGCAGGTTTTGTGTCTGGAAGAAATGTTTGGTCTACCTATTGAAGCAGGGCAGTTATACTATTTGCAGGAACATCGCCGAAAAGATGTGTGTATTGACAAAGCACTTCGGGAGGAAACCGCCGCGCTACTCGAACAGATACGAGTCATTCAGGACGTCGGGGTAACACCCGGGGCAGAATATGAAAAACGGAAATGTGATAGGTGTTCTCTGGCTGATATATGTATGCCTAAAAGTACCGGTGCGAAAAACAAGCAAGTATACCGGTTTATTCAAACTCAACTTCAGCTTGCAAGAAAAGCCTGTGAAACTGAAGAAAATCATGCTGGATAAGCAGGAACAACAGAAATACTTTCTGTGTAACCGGGGAGATGGAGATGCGGAAACTGCTTAATACTCTGTATGTGAGTTCTCAGGGATCGTATCTTCACCGGGAAGGGGACACGGTGTTGGTGGAAAAAGATAAACAGCGGCTTTTACAAATTCCTATTCATACCATCGGCGGTATCGTATGTTTTGGGAATGTTCTGTGTTCTCCCTTTTTATTGGGATTCTGCGCCGAACGGGATGTGGCGGTCTCGTTCTTGAGTGAATATGGACATTTTCTTGCATCAATACGGGGACCTGTTAGTGGAAATGTACTTTTGAGGAGGCGGCAGTACCGGATGGCTGATGATGATAGGGAGCTGTGTTCAATAGCGGCGAATGTGGTAAGCGGGAAACTGGCGAATTGCCGCATTGTGATGAACCGGACTGTCCGCGATCATGCCGCCAAGGTCGATGTAGATGCTTTAAAGGGGGCGT
>JAIRNB010000143.1 GCA_031258265.1 Treponema sp.
AACTTTATTCATACGATTTCGTCTCCAATCATTTTATTATATAAATTTTCCAGTTTTTGTCAACAAATAATCCAAAAAATTTTAGCCCCTATTGCACATAACGTTCCGGGTGTTTACGACATTGGGGCGGGCATATAAGGGCTTTGCGTGAGCAAAGGCCGCCCGCCCCAATGTGGGTGAGGGAGCCGTGGGAACGCAGTGACCTAGGCGACTGAACCCCGGAGCCGCCACCAGGCGGCGGAGCGTAAACAGTCCTGTTATGCGCAGTTTGGTCTCTCTTTAATTGACGTTAAATATCTCAATACTGTCATCAAGATTCAAATCCCCAATATTCCACATTCCAGTATTTTCAAGTACTGTATATATTTTCCCTTCAAAATAATTACTTATATGATTCATAAAGGCCTTTTCATCTAGATACTTTTCTTTACATACTTTTTTGAATGCCTTTTCCAAATACTTAACTACCATATATATTTTTTTCCCGATTAATTTATTAAAATCATATAACGAGTCCTTTATGTTTATTTCTTCAAATTTATCCCCACTGCGAAAAGTTATTGAATTATACTTTAATGATATTCTAGTAATAAAATATGTATTTATTTGGGCATTATTTTTATTTGAGTAATCCCTATAATTTAAAGTATGAGACCCTGCAATATGTCTAAATCTGAGAATTTTTAAATTCTCTATTTCTTCTTTTTCTTTTTTCATATTTGAAATATTACAATACTTCAATAATGCAATTACTGCATCTTTTTGTAAATATAAAGCATTTAATAATCCATACAATCTTAAATATTTTTCACCCATATCATCATATTTCGTTGGCCCATCAAGTCCAAATTTTATATAATTTTCCCTTGCACATTCCGTGTCTTCTAACAAATCCATAGCTGCACATAAAATATTCCAATCGCTTTCTGTCTTTATTGAAAAATATTTATCCAATACTTCCCATGGTCTTAAATCTCGTGAATTTGGATAAATCCAATTAATAAAAAAACGTATTCGACCAATACATATTGTAATAATATTCCATGTATTTATTGTCATACACATATTTATATATTTACATACTTTCATTTTTTTGTCAAATGCAAATCATTTTTGACCAAATTGCGCATAACTCCCTATCCTCGAATGGGGATCATTATGGCGCATGGGGGAGGTAGGGCGTTGGCGGGTTATGGGGCGGGGTGGGAAGATAGGCGCAGAAAGGTGCGTGTTATATCGGGGGGAGGTGTGATAGATGAGGGGCAGGGGGGGTTAGGGGCCGGAGTTGAGATTGTCCAAGGGGCTTTGGATTTTGAGTACGTCCCGGCGGGCGATGTGGGTGTAACGCTCGGTGGTACGGAGGGAGACGTGGCCCAGGAGTGTCTGGATATACTTGATGTCGGTGCCGTTTTCCATGAGGTGAGTGGCAAAGGTATGGCGAAGGCTGTGGATAGAAAGCCCCGGTTTTTGTATTCCCGCCTTGATTCGGGCTTTATCAAAGACATTTTGGGCGGAACGTATCGACAAATGCCGGGAGGCGA
The DNA here is from genome assembly GCA_031258265.1 of Treponema sp. Taxonomy (GTDB): domain Bacteria; phylum Spirochaetota; class Spirochaetia; order Treponematales; family Breznakiellaceae; genus JAISFT01. Next base: position 1,542 of record JAIRNB010000143.1, read on the forward strand.
CCTGGCCGGGAAAGAGCCAGTTGTCAATAGCATAGAGGGCGCAGTAATCCTTGATGAAAGCGGCGGCCCTGTCCGAAAGCATGGTGTAGCGGTCCTTACGGCCCTTCCCCGAATGAATAAGCACCGTTTTCCGGTTAAGGTCGATATGATCGCGCCTTAGGGCTATCACCTCACTGACCCGGAGGCCGGAGGAATAAGCCAGCATCAAAAGAAGCCGGTGTTTGGGATTTTTTTCACAGTCCAATAAAAGTTTTATTTCGGACTTTGCGAGAACCGAGGGAAGCCGTTTGTCCTGGCGGGGCCGGTGCTGTTCCTGGGCGATATTCTTTTTCAAAACACTGCCGTAAAAAAACTTGAAGGAACTGATTGCCAAATTCATGGATGAGGTGGAAAGATCCCGTTCTTTATCCAGATAGGCCAAATAACGTTTAATATCCTCCGGGCCAATGGCCTCGGGCTTTTTTTGGAGAGTCCGGCATAGGACGCGGTTATAATAGACATAGGATCTTATGGTCCTGGGGCTGTACTTTCTTGAGCGGAGTTCAATTTCAAGATTCTTCCGCCAGAAATCGGAAAACTGTTCCGGCAGGGCAAGGGATTCTTCCAGGCACTTCGCGTCTGTCAGGACGGCGGCGGTATTAACGGCATTATTCAAAATACCGGCGTTGGTTAATACGGGAGCGGCGCTGCTCAAGGCGCGGGTAACATTGTTTGATTCACCGCGGGCTGTACCCAAAACCCCGGGGCCGGGGACCGCTTTATTTAACGCCCGGGAATCCGGCGAACCGGCCCCGGAGACGGACGGAGGCTTTTCAAAAAAGCCGCTTATCAGAATGGGACATTCGGGACTTTTCCCGATTTCTATATACGGAGTGTCACAAAAAATATGTTTGAAGATCAAACCGGCATCCGCGGCGGAGGAAACCGCCTCGCTGGGGAAATCTATGATATACTGGCGGCCAGCCTGGTCCCACCTGCCGGCCCAGGTGCTTTTGAGCCTCTGAAAAAGCTCGCTGTCAAATTCAAAAAAGGGTACCCGAATACCGCCGGATTCGTAAAAAATATAAACCCTGTCCATAGTAACCTCCGCAGCCCTGATAATCTCCCGCACTAAAGGGCGGACTGTAGACCGCCTGTCTGCGGCAAACACGAAAAGAAAATACTCCGGGCAGACAGGCCCGAAGCGCAAACGCCATACCGCCATCATAGCAAAGGCCCGAAGAAAAGGCGACATGGGGACGGTTTTCGGCAGGCAGGGCGCCGGTATCTACCCCCCGGTTTTGGACCAATGTTTTCTTCCGCGGCCGCCCTGGCCGGCAGGGGCGAAGTAACTGCCCTGGTAAGGGCGCGTTAAGGAAAAAAATGTAACACCCGCCCGGCGCAGGGCAACTGTATTTATCCCGGCTACATGCAAGGGCGTCTTTAGGCGGGCGGACGCGCCGCGGGGCGGCAGAGAAGGGCCCCGCTTTTTGGGTCCCGCCGGCCTGTAAACACCACCCTTACCAGGGTCCCTGGGGGCAGCGATTCAACCAGGGCCTTTTCGCCCCGGACCAGCGTCATGCCTTCTTTGGCGCAGCCATAGCGGCCCCATTCCCTTGGGCCCTGCGCGAGGCCCAGGGGGAAGGGATCGGAAATGATCCGCACCGGGGATGAGGGGGTTTCCTGGTCTCCGGGGAGGCGGGGATAGGGACCCTGGTCCTGCGGCCTTTGATCCTCCGGGGCCGGGCCCGCCAGGAGAAAACTCAAGGTGGCCCGTTCTTTGGGAAGTCCCGCCGCCGTGGAGAGGCGCCGCAGGACGGCGGGGGCGTCCTGCGTATCAAAGGCGAAATGGCACCATTTCGAGGCGCCTTTGCCCGTATCCCTCCGGGGGCCGGCGCTTTTAGCCGGGCCGGGGAAGGGGCAGGGGCCCCCATGGGCGCAGGGGGAGAGGGGGGGATGATCCAGCCCTGTCAGGACTTCCCGCAGCAGGGTGATAAACTGCCCTGAGCGGGGTATTCCGGGTTCGACGACGAGGATCTTCCCGTCTTTACCCGCATAGGAGGCAAGTAGGGCCCCCTGGGTCCGTGCCAGGCGGTACAGCCCTTCTTCGTTGCCGGGGGAAACGGATTGAAAAAGCTCATTGTACATATTAAGAACGGCCACCAGGGAAACGTTTTGTTTACCCTTTGCCGGATTCTGCGGGCCGCGGCCTCCGGCGCTGTGGGTTTTGATGATCCAGGGGCATGGGGACCCGCCGTTCAAACCGCCTGGGCCGTTAAGGGCGGCAAAAAGCTTCTTCCCCGCGTCCAGCGCGGCCCGGCTGAGGTCAAGACAGCTAAATTCCAGGGGAAAAGCCCGAAGCTCCGGGCGGCAGAGCCAGAGGGCGATGGGAAGGGTCAAAGGACCGGCCCCCAGGTCCAGGATACGATCCCCTGGAGCCAGGGAGAGTTCCAGGGAGGGGAGCAGGCGGCAGAGGCGGTACAAATTCCAGGGGAGAAAGTAACGGAGATAGGCGGAAAGCATGGGCGGCTGATTAAGGTATGAAAGGGGACGTTCCCCCCGGCCGCTGGTGAGAAGCCGGGAAAGTTCTGCCACACCGGAGGCCAGGTCCCGGCGAAAACGGGCGGGGACGGGGAAGGTTTTTTCGATCAGGGGGAAAAGGGCGTCCATATCCCGGCGAAGCTTCGGGCCCATGGCGGGAAAAAGCTCCGGCCCCGCCGTAGTGCCCCGAAAAGCCGTCATGATCCTGATTCAGGGATGGAACGGGCCCTGGAGTCCCTGGCCAGGTGGTAGAGTTCCGCCAGTTCAGAACGTAAGGCGGCAATCTCCCCCCGGAGATCTTGGGTATTACCGGAGGCTTCCCGGAACAATTCTTCCCTGGCCCCCTCCACGGTAAAGCGCCGGTTGTAGAGCAGGTACTTGAGGCGCAGGAAGATCTGGAGGTCCCGGTCCGAGTAACGCATTTTTCCGGCGATGTCTTTTTGGGGCTGTATCAGGGGGATCTCCCGTTCCCAGTACCGCAGTACATGGATCTTCACCTTGAGAATCCGTTCCAGATCCCGTATCCCATAGTTCACTTCCCGGCCCTCCGGAAGCCCGGCTGGGAATCCTGCCTTGTCCCGGTTTTGGGGGCGCCGCGAATCTCCACGGCCACCGGCACAAGGGAAAAGCCCAGATCGGCCCGGATTCTGTTTCGCAGGTAAGCTATATAAGCCTCCCCCACCGCCTGGGGCCGGGAGGCAAAGAAGATAAAAAGCACGGGGTTAGAGGATTTTTGTACCCCGTAACGCAGTTTAAAGTGAGTCCGGGGGCCGGAGGGGGGCGGGTAATCCGTAAGCCACTGTTCCAGGGCCTGGTTGAGCTTTGCCGTTTCCACCTGGGTGTTAAGCTGGCGGTACATTCTGAGGGCGGTGTTGAGGAGCTTATCCAGGCCGCTTCCTTCCAGGCCGCTGAGGGCCAAAATGGGGGCAAATTCCAGCTTACCGAAGAAGAAGCGGGTGCGGTCGCAGGCGGCCTGGAAACTGTTTTTTATATGGGGAATCTTATCCCATTTGTTCAGTACCAGGATGATCCCCCGGCCCCTGTCGTGGGCCAGGGCGGCGATTTTCTTATCCTGATCCGTCAAGCCTTCTTCCGCGTCAATAAGGAGAAAAACAATATCCGCCTCGTCAATGGTCTTTATTGCCCGGTTCACCGAATAATACTCGATATTTTCCGTTACCTTGGCCTTGCGCCGTATCCCCGCGGTGTCCAGGACCTGGAAATCCCTGCCCTTCCAGGAAAAGGCCCCCTCCACCACATCCCTGGTGGTACCGGGGACTTCGCTTACGATGGACGCCGCGCTGGCGGTAAGCCGGTTGCTGAGGGTGGATTTTCCCGTGTTGGGTTTCCCCAACAGGGCAATGCGAATGGGCCGGCTCTCCGAATCTTCTGTTGTTATCCGGGAAAAATCCAGTTTGGAGATGATGGCCTCCTCCAACTGGGCGATATTGTCCCCGTGTTCGGCGGAAATGGGGTATATCCGGTCAAAACCCAGGGAGAGGAGGTTCCACGCCTCCCCTTCCCGCCGGCCCCCTTCTGTCTTGTTCACCACCGCCAGGACTTTGGCCCAATGGGGCCGCAGGAGTCCGATAAATTCCTCATCCTCCGCGGATAATTCCCCGGCCTCAAAAAGCAGGACGATAAGGTCCGCCCGGTCCAGGGTTTGCAGGGTCTTTTCCAGCACCAGATCGTCAAGTCCCGCGGCGGGGTTATGCGGACGATGGTCCCGGTCCAGCTTGAAGCCCCCGGTGTCGATGAGGCGCAGGGGCCTCCCCGCGATAAGGGCCTCCGCCTCCACGGGGTCCCGGGTAACTCCGGGGCTGGGGTCCGTGATAGCCCGGCGGCGATGAAGCAGGCGGTTAAAAAGGGTGGACTTCCCCACATTGGGGCGGCCTGCCAGGACTACTACGGGAAGGCCGTGGTATTTTGTTTTTATTTCCATAACGCCTCATTTGGGGTTTTAGGGGCGGCCCATCCATAGCCCGCAATCCACGGCCCGCAGCGGCGGGGTCCGGGCCGCCCCTAGGAGAGGGGGTAGCGGAGAAGACCGCAGGGGCAAACCCGCAGGGTTTGACACGAGGACTTCGCAGCGGGGGGGAGACTTCCCCCTTCCCCCCTATACCTCCGCCAACTCCGCGGGGCAGTGTTCGGTCATCCAGTCATTCACCGTGTCCGCGTTCTGTTTCCAGGAGACTCCCTGAAGGACCTCCTCTACCAGACTCCGGCAGTCCGCCATGTTGACGCTGCGGATTACCCGCTTAACTCTGGGGATGCTCTGGGCCGCCATGCTGAACTCGTCCAGCCCAAGGCCCAGAAGCAGGGCGGTAACTTTGGGATCGCCGGCCATTTCGCCGCACATGGCGGCCTTGATGCCCTGCCGGTGGGCGGAGTCGATGGTATGTTTGAGGAAGCGCAGTACCGCCGGGTGGGTGGGTCTGGCCAGGTAGCTGACTCTTTCGTTGCCCCGGTCAACGGCCAGGGAATACTGGATAAGGTCGTTGGTTCCCACGGAAAAGAAGTCCATCTTTTCCGCCAGAATATCCGCGGTAATGGCCGCCGAGGGGACTTCGATCATGGCGCCCACGCCGATATGTTCGGCGAAGGCCTGCCCGGCGGCGCGGCACTCGTCTCTGGCTTCTTCCAGCAGGGCCAGGGCTTGTTCAATTTCTTCGATTCCCGAAATAAGGGGGAACATGATCTTTACGTTGCCGTTTACGCTGGAGCGGAGGATGGCCCTGAGCTGGGTTTTGAATAAATCCGGCAAGGCCAGGGAGAAGCGGATGGCCCGCCAGCCCAGGAGGGGGTTTTTTTCATCGCCGGAATGGAAATCCGGCAGTATTTTATCTCCCCCAATGTCCACGGTCCGGATGGTGACGGGCCGGACTCCCATGGCCCGCAGGACCTGGGTGTAGCTGTGGTACTGCCGTTCTTCCTGGGCGGCCTGGCCGGGGGTAAGGAAGAGGAATTCCGAGCGGTAAAGTCCGATTCCCTCCGCCCCATACTGGAGTACCTGATCGGCTTCCTCGGGGATCTCGATGTTGGCGTTCACCATGACCCGGCCCCCATCCATGGTTTCGGCGGGGAGTTCCCGGAGGGAGAGGAACTCCTCCATCTGCCGGTGGTACACAGTGGCGGCTTTCCTGAAATCGGAGAGGTCCTTCCTGCCGGGCTTTACTAGAACTTCCCCGGTCCGGCCGTTGACGATGAGGGCGTCTCCGTCTTTGATTATTTTAGTACCAATGGCCAGGCCCACGACGGCGGGGATGTTGAATGCCCTGGCCAGAATCGCCGTGTGGGAGGTCCGCGATCCGGCGTCCATGACGATCCCCTTTACCCGGCGGCGGTTCATGGTGAGAATCTCCGAAGGCAGGAGATCGTGGGCTACCACGATTACATCCTCTTCCAGTTCCGCCAGGGAGGCCCGCTTGATTGACAGGAGCTGGTAGAGCAGCCGTTTAGCCACATCGTTGATGTCCGCCGCCCGTTCCCGGAACAGGGGGTCCGGGGAGGCCATCATCTTCTGCATCATCTCCCGGGCCACATCCCAGACTACCCATTCCATGTTGGCGGCGGTTTCCCGGAAACGGTCCAGCAATTCGTCCCGGAAAACAGGATCATCCAGCATCAAAAGGTGGGCGGCGAAAATATTCGCCTGTTCTTTGCTCATCTCCTGGACGGCCCGCTCGTGGATTAACGAAAGTTCGGCGGCGGCGGCGGCGATAGCCCCGTCCAGCCGTTTAATCTCATCCGGGCTCTGCGCCGGCAAAATACTTATCCGGGGTATCTCGGGGAAGGTGTTTTCGACAAAAAGCAGGGCTTTACCGCTGATAAATCCAAGACTAGCGGGTATGCCAGTGAGTTTTTCCATTGTAGTTTTCACAATACAACAAAAGAGGGGAAAAATGAAGACTCAAGGACGCCGGCATTTGCTTTTTTAGCCGTTTAATTATGAAGGGGGGGGCACATTATGCCCCAAAAGCCGGAGTATGACCGCTTATATGCGGCTGTTTTTGACGCTGCCCCGCCCTCGCTACGAAGTCCTCGTGTCAAACCCTGCGGGTTTGCCCCTGCGGTCTTCTCCGCTACCCCCCCTTTTTTGCGCCCAGTGTTCAATGCGGGGGCATACGGCGGCGCTGTGCTACCCCGCATTGCCCGGTGATCGGCAACCGGCGGCTGTCTGTTAAAGGCCGGGCCCTGCCACATTGGGCACAGCCCTGCGGCTGTTTACCGTCCCCCTTGGCATCTGTCGCCGGGCGTGAAATTTTTGAAAATTCCCGGTATCTTAGGGGGGCTGTCCCAAAAACCAGGGGGCCGCCAAAACGAGGGGGAGTCTTGCCGCAATCCGCCTACCCAAATTGCCTGCTCTGCCGGTATTTTAAGGTTACCTGGGATTCCGCCTTCCCCAGGAGCTGCGGGCTTTTTGGCTTTAAGTGCCTTGACCTGCCCTCCGTGGAGGTGTTCAAGTCCACGGGGAAGCATTGCCCGGCTTTCCGGGAACGGGAAAGCCGAAAGTAGAACGCCGGTTTAATTTTCCTATTCCGGCTGCCCTGTGCTACAATAGACAGGTCCGGCCATGGCCGGCGGGAGGTTTTTATGGCCCTTGTACATTGGCACTTCTATTCCGCAAGCCTGGGAATGCAGCGGACCGTTGATGTGGTCCTGCCCCAGAGTTCCAGCGGCATCGGAGTCGGCGGAAGGGAACAGGGGGAGAGGGTTCCGGTACTCTACCTGCTTCACGGCTGGAGTGATGACCACACTATCTGGCAGCGCCGTACATCTATTGAACGTTACGCCCTGGACAAGGGCCTGGCGGTGATCATGCCGGGAACGGACCTGGGTTTCTACACCGACATGAAATACGGCTACGATTTTTGGCAGTTTTTTAGCAGCGAGCTGATGGAACTGACGGCCGAATTCTTCCCCCGGCTTTCCACCCGGCGGGAAGATACCTTTGTGGCCGGCCTTTCCATGGGGGGCTTTGGCGCCTTGAAGCTGGGGATCAACTGCCCGGAACGTTTTGCCGCCGCCGCCAGTCTTTCCGGCCTGACGGACCCCCTGTGGCAGTACCGGGAAGGCCGGGCCAACGACACCTGGCTCAACATCTTTGGCGGGGAAGACGAGCTGCGGGGCAGCGAAAGCGATCTCCACTTTAAGCTGGAGGAGCTTATCGCATCGGGTAAGCCCATGCCCCGGTTTTACCAAACCTGCGGCACTGAAGATTTCCTTTACCCTATCAACGTGGAATTCCGGGATAAGTTCAAAGGCCGGATCGATCTGACCTACCATGAGGAGAGCGGGATCCATGAATGGGGCTATTGGGACCGGAACATTAAACGGATCATCGACTGGCTTCCCATCGAAGCCAACGCGGCGGACGCTAAAAAGGAGGCCCGGTAATGGCGCTTATGGAAGTTGATTTTTATTCCGAGGTCCTGGGACTCCAAAACCAGGCTTTTGTGATTCTCCCCCAAAAAGAATCCGGCGTTGGAATCCAGGGGGGCGGAACAAAAAAAGACAGGTATCCCGTGCTGTGGCTGCTCCATGGAGCCAGCGATGATCACACCATCTGGCTGCGGCGCACCTCGATTGAGCGTTACGTGGCCTCCCTGGGGATCGCCGTGATCATGCCTAACGCCCACCTAAGTTCCTATGTGAACATGGCCCACGGCCAGCGGTACCAGGATTTCTTTACCACCGAGCTTCCCAAGATCATGGGGGAATTCTTTGCCCTTTCGGACAGGCGGGAGGATAACTGGGTGGCCGGTCTTTCCATGGGGGGCGCCGGGGCCCTTTCCCTGGGCTTAAGCAGGCCGGACGTTTTTTCCGCCATCGGCTGCTTCTCTGCGGGGAATCTGAACATGCGCGCCGGCAGGCCGCCGGGACTCAGGAAGTCCGGCAAGGCCCCCCGGGACATCGCCGTCTTCGGGGTAGAGGACAGGACTCAGCTTAAAGGGAATATTGACTACGACTGTTTTGCCAAGGCCGAGGCCGCCATCGCCTCCGGCAAAGCTCTGCCCAGGATATTCCACTGCGTGGGGACGGAGGACTTCCTCTACGATAACGCGAAACTCACCGCGGACTGGTTTAAGGCCCACCCGCAGTTTAACTACGAGTTCCACGAGGGAAGCGGGGCCCATACCTGGGAATTCTGGGATGACTGGGTGCAGCGTTTCCTCGCATGGCTGCTGCCCGGCGCACAAGGGGCCTAAACACGGCTGAAAAAATAGAGCCGTTCAAAAGTCGTTCAAAAACTGAAGTTTTTGAACGACAATCCCTTAAAATATTTCCGGGGCGCACAAAAAATGGTGAAAGAGCGGCGCTGGTTTTGGAATACGGCGGTGGCAGCCGTCCCTGTATCAGCTTTTTGTTTTTAACCGGGGAGCGGTAAAATTAGTCATAACTAACTCTTGTTCCTTCCGGCGGGAAAATGTATAGTGGGAACCAGGAGACGCAAATGGAACCCGTTAGAATCGCTTTTTTTGACACAAAGTCTTACGATAAGGACTACTTTGATCCCCTTCTTAAAGACCCGGCCTTTCCCCTAAAGATAAAATATCTTAACGCGCGGCTGGGGCCGGATACGGCGGCCCTGGCCTCCGGCTACGAGGGAATATGTATCTTTGTGAATGACAGGATAGACGCCGCCGTTGCGGACATTCTGTACCGGGAGGGGGTTAAGATCGTTGCCCTCCGCTCCGCGGGTTACAACAATGTAAACCTGGAGGCCCTGCGGGGGAGAATATCCGTGGTACGGGTGCCTTCCTATTCGCCCCATGCGGTTGCCGAATACGCCGTATCCCTCCTCCTTACCCTTAACCGTAAGACCCATAAAGCCTATTCCCGGGTACGGGATGGAAATTTTTCCCTGGCCGGGCTTGAAGGTTTTGACCTGTATAAAAAGACCGCGGGGATTATCGGTACCGGACAAATAGGGCGGATCACGGCGGAAATTCTCCGGGGCTTCGGCATGGAGGTCCTGGCTTCCGATCCCTATCCCGCGGCGGAGTGGGCGGAAAGCCGGGGGATTTTGTACACCGGCAGGGAGGAACTTTTTAGAAGGTCGGATATTATCAGCCTGCACTGCCCCCTGACGCCGGAAAACAGGCGGCTTATCAACAAAGCGGCCCTTTCTTCCATGAAGCCCGGCGCCATTATCATTAATACCGGCAGGGGCGGCCTAATTGATACCAAAGACCTTATTGACGCCTTAAAAAGCAATTATATCGGCGGGGCGGGCCTTGATGTATACGAAGAGGAAGACCGGTATTTTTTTGAAGATCATTCCGGGCAGGTTATCCAGGATGATACACTGGCCAGGCTTATGACTTTTCCCAATGTGCTTATCACCAGCCACCAGGCTTTTCTTACCCGGGAGGCGCTTTCGGCCATTGCCGAAACCACCCTTGAAAACCTGCGGCTTTTTTTTGAGAAAAACGAAGTTCCCAACGAGATAAAAGCCGCCACGCCGGCGAAATAGTATTTTAGCGTCCGTTGTTCAAAAACTTCAGTTTTTGAACAACCCCATTACGAGGGGAATGTCAGGGACCTGCCCTACGGGGAACTCCACGATGCCTTAAAACTGGGGAATGTCTGGTTCGATGCGGAAGTACCCTACCGGTAAGCCGCGGCGCTGTTCTTCGCGGCGCTTTTTTAGCCGGCTGCCTTTTAGCCGGC
>JAIRNB010000147.1 GCA_031258265.1 Treponema sp.
CTCCTCCTCTTTGTGAATATCTGGCTTTTCTACTTTCAGCGTTTCTTCGCCCGGGACATAGCAAGCCTCCGTTCCTGGTTCGCCGCCTTTCCCCTGGCCTTTATCATCGTTATTCCGGCGATCACCATGAAAAGCTGGGCGGAGGAGCGGCGGGGGGGGACCCTGGAACTGCTCCTTACCATGCCCTTTTCCGGCTGGAATCTGGTGCTGGGGAAATTCGCCGCCGTCCTGGGGGCGCTGGTGGTGTTCCTGCTCCTTACCCTTCCGCTTCCCCTTTCGATCCTGCCCCTGGGAGATTTTGACGCCGGGCTTATCATAGGGGAATACCTGGGGATTCTGCTTCTGGGAGCTTCGGCCTCCAGTCTGGGACTTTTCTTTTCTTCGTTTTGCCGGAACCAGGCGGGGGCCTTCTTGGGGGGTGTAGTAATACTACTCATTGTCACCCTGGTAAACCAGGTCCCCCAGGTTTTGAATCTTCCCCTCCCCCTGGCGGAGTTTATCAACTTCTTTTCCCTGACCTTTCATTTTGAGAGTTTTTCCCGGGGGATTCTGGACAGCCGGGATATGGCCTTTTTTATTTTGAGTACCCTGCTGTTTCTTTTTCTTAACACCCAGGCGCTGCTCTTTAGGAAGTGGAGTTAGGGATGGAAAAACGGCAGGCGGCGATCCTCCTCGCCCTTTCGGCGGCTGTCCTGGTTCTGGGCTTTTTACTGTCCCGGCGCTTCTGGTTCCGCCTGGACCTTAGCAGGAACCGGGGCAGCACTATTTCCGCGGTATCCAGGAATCTCCGGAACGAAATTCCTCCGGGGGACGAAGTGCGGCTTACCTATTATATTTCCGACAGGCTGGCCTCCCTGCACCCCATGCCGGGGGAAATTGAAGACCTGCTCCGGGATTATGCCTCCTGGTCCGGGGGGAGGATCCGTTTTATTCGGCGGGACCCGGTAAAGGCAAATATGGCGGCGGAGCTGGAACAACTGGGCCTTATACCCCAGCAGATTCCCATTGTGGAACAGGATCAATCCAGCGTGGTTACCGTTTATTCGGGGCTCATGATCGAATATTTAGACCGGGCGGAGCTTCTCCCCCTGGTTTTTTCCCTGGACACCCTGGAGTACGATGTGAGTTCCCGGGTCCGGTCCATGCTCCGGGGGACCGGGCGACAGATCGGGATTCTGGTGGGGGACGCCTTCCGCCAGTGGAATACCCATTACCAAGGCCTGGCCCAGGTCCTTAGCCAGAGCGGGTACGGGGTCCGGCTTGTCGGGGCGGGGGAAGAAATTCCCGCCGCCCTGCCGGTTCTCCTGGTCCTGGGGGGGACGGAGGACCTGGACGACTGGTCCCTTTTCCGGATTGACCACTACATCCAGAACGGGGGCCGGGTCTTTTTTGCCCTGGATGGAGTCTATGTGGACAGCGAGGGGAACCTGGAGGCCCGTCTTATGGAGGACCGGGGGCTTTTGGCTATGGTATCCTTTTACGGGGCCACGCTGGTCCCTGAACTAACCCTGGAGCGGAGATCCCGGACCCTGGAATACCAGATTCAGGCCCCCAACGGGGCCCTCCAGTTCAGGATTGTCCAATACCCCCATTGGTTCGGGGTGTTCCGGGAAAATGTCAATGCCGCCCACCCGGTAACCGCCAACTTTGGCGGTCTGGACCTCTATTGGCCCAGCCACCTTATGGCGAATCCCCCCTCCGGCGTGGAGGGGGAGACCCTGTTCACCAGCAGCGGGGAAAGCTGGGTTCTTAAAGACAACTTTGTTACCAACCCGGAGTTGGTTTACCAAATGGGGGGGGTTGAGGATCCGGGACAGCGGATTCTGGGCCTAAGTCTTTCGGGAAGTTTTCCTTCCTGGTTCAGGGGCCTGGCGAAGCCGGAACGGGAGGGGGAGACCCTTCCCGACCTACCGCCGGCCCCCTCCCCCTCCCGGATCATCGTGGTGTCCGATACGGATATGGTCAGCGGCCTCCTTAACTACACCAGGGCGGCTTACAACCTGGATTTTATGATTCGGGCCCTGGACTGGCTGGGGAATGACAGTGAGCTTAGCGGAATTCGGGGCCGGGCGGGCCGCAGCGGACGGCTGGACCGGATTGCCGATCCCGCGGCGAAAACCCGGGTCATGGCCTTTGCCCAGGGGCTTAATGTGGTTTTCCTTCCCCTGGCCTTTATCGCGGCGGGGCTTCTTTTTGCCTGGCGGCGGGCCAGGAACAACAGGGAGCGCGGCAATGGAATATAGGCGAAAGCTGATTATCCTCTCCTCCCTGACGGCGGTCCTGGCCCTGGCCTATACCTTAAGCCTGATCTTTGATCCCGAACGCAGCGGCCGCCGTTCCGACAGCTATGTCTGGCTGGATCCCCGGCTGCGGGATTCCATCGACCGGATCGATATTCGGGGGGCCGGGGATTCGGCGGAAAGCCTAAGCCTCTGGCGGCGGAACGGGCTATGGCTGGTCCTCCGGGACGGCGGGGAATACCCCGCCCGGGAGACCAGGATCAACGATCTTTTGGACGAGCTTTCCCGGCGGGATTCCTACCCCCACCGTTCATCTTCTCCGCTGTCCCACGGGCATTTTGGCCTGGACGAGGCCCGTTCGGCGCGGATCACGGTACGGGGCGGGGCGGGACTCCCCCTGCTTGAACTATTGGCGGGGAACAGCGGCGCCGGGGGGGACATCTTCCTGCGGAAGGCCGGCGGCGATGAAGTCCGCTCCGGGAAGGACCGCCTGAGTTCCTACCTTGATGCCCAGGCCCGGTCCTGGCTTGACCTGCGGCTTTTTCCCGAAACAGAAAACGGCGGTATCACCGCGGAGTCCGTGCAGCGCCTTAGCGTCCGGCCAGCGGCGCCGGAGAATACCGGTGACGGGGAACCTGGTAATCCCGCCGCCCCGCTGCTGATCAGCAGGCTGCAAAATAGCTGGCGGATCAGCGCGGGGGATCTTTCCCTGGAGCCGGGGGACATTGAAAAAACCAGGGTGGATTCGTACATCACCGGGATCATCAACACCACGGGGGAGGATTTTACAAGCGCCGCCCTTCCCCCGGAAGCCGCTTCCCTAAGCCTGGAATTGGCCGACGGCAGAGTTCTAAACCTGCGCCTTGGCCCCGCCGGGGATTCCGGGCAGCGGCAGGCCGCCGTTTCCGGCAGTCCCTACACCTATATCCTGGCCTCCTGGGCGGTGGATAGGCTTTTTCGGGAACCGGAGTATTTCAGGCGCCGCGCCGGCCCGGAATGAACAGTTAAAATAGCAATGCTAATAAGTTAAGGGGGGAGCGCGGGGGTCCCAAAGTAATGGGTATGCGTTCCCCGCGCACCGCCTTTTTTGACGCTGCTCCCCCTCGCTCCAAACCCGCTTCGTGGGTTTTTCGCTACCCCCACTCTTTTCCCGCCGGATACGTCTTAATATTGTTGACAATAATTATGTCCAGTCCGCAAAGCCGCTTACCGGGCTTGTTCGCAAACGGAACTTACCGGGTAACTCTACAATAATTTGTCGAAGGTAGAGCTGCCGGAAAGCGCATCCCAAATGCCTGAACCATCGGAAAGGGTAAGCTTATCCCCGGCTGTGTTGATTGAATAAACAACTTCGGAATCATTCCAACGGTTGGCGGGACTGCTGGTAATCTTTATTGTACCAGCATTATTATTCCCGGTTACCGCAATTCCACAGGCGGTAATGTTCTGTCCATGAGGAATTACTTGCCCGGCAGCCGTAAATTCATAAAACACTATACCCCCCTGTCCCCATTTCCCGACAAGCTTATCAGGGATAGCAGAGATGGCAGGCGGATCATCCTTTTTACAGCCGCCCATGACCAAGCCAAAGGCCAGAATCCCTAAGAGAATCAAAACACCTTTCTTCACAGTAGAACTCCTTCGCGTTTAAGGTCCGCGGGACCACCATTGTTTTGCGGCCGCAAAACGCAAAAGCCGGTATCCCCGTCTACACGGAAACCCGGCAATTGTTGCGAAAAAGAATAGAAATAGAGGGGGCATGTCCCGCCCTGTTTTTAGGGGGGTAGATAAACGGGAATAGAAAATTAGATGTGAATAAGCGTATATCCTGGCAAATTTGACAGAATAATGGGGGGGGGGACAATAATTTATAAATTAAGAACAACACGATCCCCCAAGAACAAACCGGGTTTTGCAAGAAGCTCTATAACCCCCGGAATGTGAATAAAATTTAGTAGGAGAATTCCATTTTTGTCAACAGGCCGGCATTGCGCCATAATTTTTCTAAGCGAAAAGAGCCTCCGGGGCCATGTAAGAACCTAAGCGAAGTTACGCTGAATTCCGGCTTTTGACATATTGGCGGTATTTTTCGGGGTCGCTCTTAAAGGCTACGATATGCGAGGCGTTGTCTTCCGCCGCCCGTTTAAGGGCTTCCCTGGCTTCCAGCATGATTCGTTCCGCGTCGATAAGCCTCCCCGACCGGGAGCTGATGCCGAAGCGGAGATCGATTTTGG
>JAIRNB010000261.1 GCA_031258265.1 Treponema sp.
GGAACGCCGGGGGAATTTGCCCTTATGGGAAGCGTCTCCGCCTCTGTAAACCGCCTTCCCGACCGGATTCACATTGCCAACTGGAAACGTCTGAACGACGTTCCCTGGACCCTGGAATATGCCCAGGGGCGTAAATTCAACAATCCCCCCTATTCTATTAGGGATTCCGCCCTGGCCTACTATTACGAACCGGTGCGGATCGACCGGGGGGGGAATAATTCTTTCTCCCTGCTCCTTGCCTCCTGGGACCCGAATGATTTTTCGTCCCTCCATTCCCTGCGGGTCCCCGGGAATTCTTCGGAGCAGGAATTCCCGGCGGAGGGGAGGGGGGGAATCCGTTTTCTTCCTGGCATGAACCCCGCAATCGTCCGTTCCGATTACAATGCCCTGTTGGACATCATCGAACAGATTAACGGCTATCTCGACTCCGGCGCCCCCCTTAGCGATGATGAGATTACCAGCATCGAGCAGGACCTGAACCGGATAAGGTCCCGCTACAGCGGCCAATGAAGCTTGATCCCATCTTGACCAAAGCCGTCCGCCTGGCGCGGAGGGGCAGTTACGATGCGGCCATAAGAACCCTGGAGCCGGAGGTAAACCGTTACCACGATTCCTTTAAGTATTACTACATCCTGGGGGTTTCCTGTCTCAGGGTGGGGGACTTCCAGGGGGCCCTGACCTACTTTAAGCTGGCCAGGGAGATAAGGATTCGGGAACCGAATGCCCTTCTGGGAATGGCGGTACTCCATCTGCGCCGGGGGGAGACCGGCCGGGCGGTGGATTATTACCTGGAAGTGCAGGAACTGGACGGGAGGAACAAGACCGCCCGGAAAGCCCTGGCGATTATCCGCCGCTATGCCGGCCGGAACCGGATTGCCGACTGGCTTGAGTCCGGCGAACTCCCTAAACTCTACCCCCCCCTGCCCTCTGTTCCCCCGGACCCGAAACGGCTGCTCTTAGGCGGCCTTGCCCTCCTGGGCCTTGCGGGGCTTAGCTTCGCCGTCCTTCTCCTTCTCCATGTTGTTAGGCTGCCCGGCAGCCAGGGGCCCCGGCCGCTCCTGGCGGGAAGCGTCCTGGAACGGGAAGACCGGGAGAGGCCGGTGGAAAGCAACGGCGTCTACCGTTATACCCTTACCTGGAATAAGGTGCTGGAATACTACGACCGGGGACTTTCCCTTTTTTCCGAATACCGGGACGAGGCGGCCCGGTATTACTTTAACTACCTTATCGAATCCAACGCCTCGGAAAACATCAAAAACAAGGCCCGGCTGGTGGTATTAAGCATGGAAGTCCCCGGTTTTGACACATTCAGGCGGCAGGATAACTACAGTTACTCAGACATAACCAAAGATCCCGATTATATCTTTCTTTACCGGGACTGCCATGTTATTTGGCAGGGAATGGCCGCCAATATTCAAACGGACTCCCAGGAAACCTCGTTTAATCTTCTTGTCGGTTATGTTACCCGCCGCGCCGATTTTGAAGGTTCCGTGGTGGTAGAATTTGACCGGCCGCTGCTTATCAACCCGGAACAGCCCCTGGAAGTCCTGGGCCGGATCGCCATCGAGGCCACGGAACGGGGGGTGGAAATCCGCCTTAAGGGCATCGCCTTACACCAAAGCGGCTTAGCCGTCCAGGGCCAGCCGTGAAGGCCGTGATCCAGCGGATTCTGGACGCCTCGGTCAGAGTCAACGGGGAGCTATGTGGCGCTGTCTCCAGGGGGCTTCTGGTTTACCTGGGGGTTGCCAGGGGCGATACGGAGAGGGACGCGGAAAAGCTGGCGGAAAAGATCGCCCATCTGAGGATCTTTGAAGACGGGGAGGGGAAGATGAACCTTTCGATTGGGGACCTTCCCCCTGCGGACGGGGAAAAGCCGGGGGTTCTGGCGATCTCCCAGTTCACCCTCCTGGCGGATGCCCGCCGGGGACGGCGTCCTTATTACGGCGAAGCCGCCGGCGCCGAAGAAGCCAAACGCCTTTACGAATATTTTATGCTGAAGATCCGGGAAGGGGGCCTCCCCTGCGAGGCCGGCGTTTTTCAGGCCCACATGGAAGTAACCTGCACCAACGACGGACCGGTAACAATCATCCTTAACAGCGCCGAACTTTAGTATCGTGATACAAGTAAACTTAGGAATCTGGGCGCATCCCCCTTTTTGCGGGGCAAAAAGGGGGACCGGGCTATCGCTGCAATTCCTCAGCCCGCCTGCGGCGGGCTTCCGGTATTTCCGCTCTATCCCTTGCGCAGTAAGAACAGCCGAAGGCTGTTATTTAACAAATGTGGAACCGCATAGCGCCAATAATTTCCCAGATAAGAGCAATGCGGCCAAGCTTTAGCTTGGCCAGGGCGCGCGCGGCCCAACCCGCTCTTTGCGGTTTGGGCTGTATCTAAAGCTGGCATCCAGGCCATTTTTGGGCTTTACGTTTTTGCGAAGCAAAAACGTAGAAATTCCTTACAGCCGGCATCCTGCCGGCCAGGCTGCATATTAACCCCATGTGGAACCGCATAGCGCCAATAATTTTCCCGCTGTTGCACTAATGCAAAGATGGTTCCAGGGGATCAAAGGTTTTCCGGCTTCGCCATGATTTTGATTTTAGGACAAGCCCCCAGAATCTGTTTTTTCCGTTTTTAAGCGGCCCCCATCCCATATTTTTTCCGCTATCTCTTCAACGGTGTATTTAAAATGCACATCTGTTGGATCAAACAAATTATCCCGCTCGGCAATTTGATGCGTGAAATATTCATCGCTGTAATTCGCAAAATTTATCCTCAACAGTTCTGCATAGTATTCCACGTATTCCCAATATCCAAGTCCGCCTTCAAATACGCATTCTTTGTGCCATTCGATATGGCTATCAATAATTCTTCTTATTATTTCAATCAATTCATCTTTTGTTATATCTTTGACGGGCTTCGGCCTGTTCCAGCAAAAATGCATCGTAATATTTCTAATATGACCACCCAGAGAGTCTTGGGGGCCGTAATATTTTTCAAGATATTCGTCTATATATGACGATATATCTTTCCCTATAACCTCTTTAAATTTGTTTTTTATAAATTTGTCTTTTTTTTCCGAATGATACGAAATATATTGTATTACCAGATGACTTATTTCATCAAACAATTTAGAGGCAGCTTCAAATTGTAATTCCAATTCTTCCCGCATGCTGTTCTCCTGTAATAATCAAGCGTATACCCGTTGTTTTTCCATGTCAATAATTATCTTTAAGGCGGCCCAGAGACATCCGGTGAATTTTAGGGTACGCCGCGCATAAGGGCCTATATGTTCCCCGCTTTTTTTTCTTCCCCGGGCGTTCCCGGCCATGCCGGGCAACAACCTTGCCCTGAAGGGCGGGGATGGCGGTATCATTAAGCCCTATATACCGTATACTTTTCTGTACATTTTACCGGGAATCCCTTATGAAGCGGATAGTACCCGGCGGAAATTTTTTTTGAATTTGCGTATTCGCGTTGAAAAATCTTTCATTTTGTGGTATAATATTCTGGTTATGAATCGTACACCTGGTTTTAGTCAGCGTTACGTCACCCCGCGGGACCGCCGGGGCGAAATTCCGGTAGTTATGCCCTATCATCAGAAAACCAGGGCGGTTTTTCTAAGCACTGAAGCTTTGGGAAAGCCCCGTCATATACAGCTTTACCAAGCTATACCTGTACCCCCCCACAAGATAAAAAAGTAAGAAGCCGCCCCATAGGGGAGCTTCACAATTATTTTCCGGTAACAGCAGACAGGAAGAATATGACAAGCCCAATGGCATTACCCTAAGCCTGCATGTATCCCAGGAGGTATAATTTATGAAAAAGATAAGCCTGCTGTTCTGTTTTCTAATTTCTTTGAGTCTTTACGCCCAGAATACGGGCGGGGTATCCATGACGCCCCCCTTGGCCCTTATGGGGCGG
>JAIRNB010000269.1 GCA_031258265.1 Treponema sp.
CCAGGGCGGCTTCAATTTCGGTAATATCGGAATCCGGGGTAGAAGCCCCGGCGCTGAGGCCGACAGTCCGGTATCCGGTAAGTTCGGCGGCGGGGATCTCCACGGCGGCCTCCACAAGCCAGGCCGGTTTCCCCAGGGACAGGGCAATATCCAGCAGGCGGCGGGTATTGGAGGAAGTACGGCCCCCGGCGATAAGCACGGCCTCTACCTGGGAACACAGTTCCCGCAAAGCTTCCTGCCGTTCCTTGGTGGCCGGGCAGATCGAATCCACCATGGTAAGATCGGGGAATACTGCCCGGATCACCCTGCCGATAGCCCGGTACTCCCCGTCCCCAATGGTGGTCTGTCCGATAAGGGCGGTCCGGGCGCCGGGTTTTTCCCGCCCCAGGGCGGCGGCGGCCAGGGCGGCTTCCGCTGGATTAGAGACCACGAGGGCGCCGGGGGCATAGGCTTTTAGACCGGCAAGCTCCCCGTGCTGTTTCTCCCCGGCGACAAAAAGGGAAAAGCCCGCTTCCCACAGGGAACGGGCCGTTAATTGATTTTTTTTAACCCGGGGACAGGTGGCGTCCGCCAGGACCGCGTGACGGCGCCTTAGTTCTTCCTCCAGGGAAGGGCTTATACCGTGGGCCCGGATAATGATCGTAGAACCCCCCAATTCGAGGGGAAGGGCCTCCTCCTCCAGGACCCGCATCCCCCGGTCCCCCAGGGAGGAAAGGACCCGGGGATTGTGGATCAGGGGGCCCATGGTGCAAAGCTCCCTCTCTTTCCGGGCAAGCTCCGCCTCCGCAATTTCTACGGCCCGGCGGACCCCCATGCAGAAGCCCAGGACCCGGGAGCGGATCACCTTCATTGTTACATTACACCGGCGGAATTAAGCCTTGGCGGAAACTTTTCCAAGCTTGGCGGGATTCAACGCCATTTTTTTCTGTTCCCGCTTCTTAGCCTGAAGATCCCAGAAATACACAAAGCCCGAAGCGATAAAAATGGTGGAGTACACACCGCTGGCCATACCCACCAGCAGGGCCAGGGCAAAGTCCTTCATAGAACCGGTGGTGAAGATAAAGAGGAAGATCACCGCCAACATGGTGGTGGCCGTGGTTATAACGGTCCTCCCCAGGGTCTCCGAAAGGGAACGGTTCAGGATCATTAAAAGAGAATCCTCCGGGTAGATCCGCCGGGTCTCCCGAATCCGGTCAAAGATAACGATGGTATCGTTGATCGAATAACCCAGGATAGTAAGAATCGCCGCGATAGTGGTGGTATTGAATTCCATGCGGCTCCATACGATAAAAGTCACCATGATAAGGCCGTCGTGGATGATGGCCAGCACCGCGCCGATGGCGAATTGCGGCTTAAAGCGGACGGAGGAATATATCAGGATAAGAAGCAGGGTAAGGCCCAGAAGCTTCCCCGCCTGATCGGTAAGGTCCTTGGAAAAACGGGAGTCCACATAGACCGAGCGGATCACCACGACATCGTCCTCGCCAAAGTAGGCCCGTAAGACAGAAATAATTTTATCCTCGGAGATCTTCTCCGTGTCGTCTTCACCCTCTTCCAGGCGAATCATAAAGTGCCGGTCCGCCTCCTCGCCAAGCTGTTGAACGGAAACGGTCCTGCCCAGGCTAACAAGGGATTCCCGGACTTTCTGGATGCTGACAGGCGCGGTCCCCGGGGTCAAAAAATGGACCACAAAGGGATCGGCCCCCAGGAGGGGATCCGCCTGGGCGCTGAAGATCAGCGACTGGCAAGGGGTATCCGGGGGGGCCTTCAGCTCGACGGCAATTCCCTCAAGGGAATCCGAAGAACGGATAGCCTCCGCCAGGGTTCCGACGGTGCTGTACTCGGCAAAAGAAAAAGACGCGGTCCGGGATTCTACCCCCGCGGCGGAGACAACAATATCCAGTTTGTTCTGGTTCCGGTCGAAGGACACGGAGGCGGAACCCCGTCCGGCCCAGGTAAGGCTAAAAGCCGTGGGGGCTAAACGGATTTCCTGAAGACGGCCGGCCTGGAAATCGACCCCCAGGTTAAAACCGCCCTTGACAATATATCCCGCAATTCCGCTCAGGGCCAACACAGTGGAAATAATAGCGGCGGGAAGAAAAAAGCGGGAAAAACGAATGATCCGTTTCACTATTTTGCCCTCCCAAGGACAGGCTCCTGAGAACCACGGCCGATAGTCCAACTTACCGATACATTTTTGCTTCCCAGCACATCGGTACTAAAGTCAAAGAGAAGCCGGGAAACAAAGAGGCTGGTAAACACCGAAGAAAAAACCCCAATGGCCAGGGTTACCGCAAAGCCCTGGATGGGACCGGAACCCAACTGAGAGAGGAAAAGGGCGGCGATAAAGGTAGTGATATTGGAGTCCATGATAGCCCAGAAAGCCTTGTCAAAACCCCCGTCTATCACCGCCTTCCTGCCCTTCCCCAGGCGCAGCTCCTCTTTCATCCGTTCAAAGATGATCACATTGGCGTCCACCGCCATACCGATAGTAAGGATGAAACCCGCGATACTGGGCAGGGTAAGGGTAAAGCTAAAGGCGGAAAGGATGGAAAGCATCAGGTAGATATTGAGAATTTGGGCCACAATGGCGTTTATCCCGGCGATTTTGTAGTAGACCAGCATGAAAACCATCACCGCCGCCAGCCCCCCCACCAGGGCAAGGAGCCCCTGGCGGATGGTATCGCTCCCCAGGGAAGCGCCGATACTCTGCTGATTGGACACGGAAAGCTCCACCGGCAGGGCGGCGGTCCTAAGGATAAGGGCGATATTGTTCGCCTCGTCAATGCCAAAACCCGTAAGGCTTACCGCGTCCCGGATAGGCGATTTTATGACAGCCTGGGACTTTACCCGGTCATCCAGGACAATGGCCAGGGGCTTTTCCACGTTGGCGGAGGTAAGCTTATAAAAGATTTCCCCCCCATCGGAATCCAGCATGAAGGTAACTTCCGGCTTCCCATCCAGGTTGGCCCGTTCCACCAGGGCGCTTTTGATGTGGTTGCCGTTCAGACCCACTTCCTTTTTTACCGCCGTGTAGCCCGTCCGTTCATCCAGGCCGTAGCGGTCTTTATTGTAGACCCCCAGGATCATCACATCCGCCGAAAGCCCCGGAACAAGCGAGGGGTCCAGCAGTTTATCGTCTTCACCAATAATTTCAGGGTGGGTTTCGTAATACCGGTTAAAAATATCGGCCGCTTCTTGATCCACAATGTGAAAGGCCAGGCTCCCCTTGCCCATGATGATGTCGTTGATCCGCTCCGGGTCCGCGGCGCCGGGGATCTCCACGTAGATCTGATCGGTTCCCTGGCGGCGGATCACCGGTTCCGTAAGGCCAAAACGGTCTATCCGGCTGTTCAGCACCTCCAGAGCCCGGTTTACCGCGTCTTCCGAATCGTCGGTATCCAAGGTCCGCCCCACCTGCAGGATAATGGAAAGACCCCCGGAAAGGTCCAAGCCAAGCTGTATGGCGCTTTTTTGAAGGTTCTTAAGCTTAAAAATTCCGTCCCCGTGGTGGGCTTCGATGGCGTCCAAGGCCTCCGCCCGGGAGGGAAAGGCATCTAGCACCGTGTAGGCGTCCCACTTTTCCGGGACCTTGCGTTTGGCCTCCCGGTAAAACTTCTTCGCCTGGGCGGTAAGAAAGACCAGTTTTTCCGGCACATCCCCCCTGTTTCTGGCCAGTTCGAGGAGTTCCTGGAAATCCTGCCTGGCCATTCGGGAGGAATAATTCTTGATCTGATCCCTGGACTCCAGGGCCAGGGTCTGCTGCTCCTTCGGCACCGTCTTTGGAACTATAAAATACCAGCGGATACTGGGAAGGAGAAACACGAAACAAAGAAGCATCGTCAAAAGGACGATGAAAAAGCGATACCGTTTACTCATGGCGGACATTTCCTATTGATTTAAGTCTGCGTTTGATTCCGGTCCCCGTTCCGGGGCCTCCCGCAAATGAAAACTAAGGGACTCTTACTACTTTTTCGCTTCCCCATCCCCTTCACCGGAGGGGGAATCGGAATTTTCCGCCCGTTGATCTTCAAGCTTCTCAGATTTATCGGACTTTTCTTCCCTGGCCTCCACATTAGAAATGGCGCTGCGGTTGAACTCCAGTTTCACATTGTCGTCCACCTTGAGGATCACCGAATGTTCCCTGACAGTCTGGATAACTCCGTGGATTCCGCCGATGGTAACAACCCTATCGCCCTTCTTCAGGGCGCTAAGCATGCGCTGGGTTTCCTTTTGTTTCTTGTTTTGCGGCCGGATGATGAGGAAGTAGAAAATGGCGATGATAGCGATAAAGGGTAAAAATTGCAGAAACGCGCCGCCTCCCGTGGGGCTGCTCTCCCCAGCAGGGGCGCCCATGAGGAGGAAAAGGGGAAATAATTTCATACATTGACATCCTTAACAATAAAAATAGTGTAAAGACTAGACTAGCATGATAGAAAACCGCCGGTCAACCGGCTTGGCGTTAAAGGCAGGGCGCCGGTTTTAGTCCTGTTAGGCCGAATGTCGAGTTTCTATGGGCGCATTTTTGCGTGCGCCGCACGCAAAAACCGGGCTTTCCGGGGCTCCGCTCTGCTCCGGCCCCGCCTGTGGCGTGGCTGCTTCGCACCCCTACAATCCCTTGCGCTGCCCAAAAATGGCATCCATGCCATTTTTGGGCTTTACGTTTTTGCTTTGCAAAAACGTATACACCTGTCACAGCCGGCATCCATGCCGGCCAGCCCAAACCTTCGGTTTGGGCCGCGCGCTCTAGCCAAGCTAAAGCTTGGCTGCATTTGCTTAATATCTGGGGAATCACTGGCGCTATGCGGTGCCGCATTATTCAATTTACAGCCTTCGGCTGCTCTTATCGCGCAAGGGATAGAGCGGAAATACCGGAGACTTTACCGCAGGTAAAGTCGAGGACTTGCAGCGATAGCCCGGTTTTTTGCGGTTTACCGCAAAAAATGCGCCCTGATAACCGAGATCGTTCTGAAAATTGAAGTTTTTGAGCAGCGTCTACGCTTATCCAGGTTCGGAATTGCCGGGTTAAAGGACAATGGCCCGTTTTACCTCCACCGGAAAGACCCCAAAGAGGCGTT
>JAIRNB010000322.1 GCA_031258265.1 Treponema sp.
AGCCCGGTCCCCGGCAAAGCCGGGGATGCGCCCAAATTCTACACAAAATCTACGAAAGACTAGCCAATCTCCATCATCCGTTCCTGGGGAGAGACGATCTCCGTAACCCGGACGCCGAAATTTTCGTCAATGACTACCACTTCGCCCTTGGCGATGAGTTTATGGTTTACCAGAATGTCCACCGGTTCACCGGCAAGCTTGTCCAGTTCGATGATGGTCCCCTCCCCCATCCCCAGAATCTCCTTGATAAGCTTGCGGGTACGGCCTAATTCCACGGTCATCTCCATGTAGACATCCATGATCAGGCTGATGTTCCCCGCTTCCTGGGGAGTGGTATGGGGCGACAGGCTGGGGAACTGGACCGGCTGGACGTTGGCGGGCTGTCCCATCATGCCGGACATACCGGACATGCCGCCCATTCCCATGTTCCCCATCCCCATGCCGGGGGCCGCCCTGGGAGGGGCCGGAGGAACGGACAGGGAGCGGGCTATATCCCCCGCCACGGAGGGGCCGAAGATCTCCCAAAGCTGGTGCATCTGCCCGTCCCCCAGATCGAGCTGGTAGGCGGCAACGAAAAAATTGCCCGCCGGCAAAGCGGCTACCGCCTTGGGCACGTTGCTGGCTTCCGGCGGCGCATTGGCGATGGACTTGTTTCCGGTCTTTCCCGTCAGGGCGGTGATCTGGGAACCTACGATGGTCCCCACGGCCTCGCCGATGACAGACATGGCCATTTCGTCCAGCTCAATGTTTTCCTCTTTGTTCATCAGCCCGGCAATGCTTTTGGCCGTGGGCTCGCCCATAAGGTAGAGGTGTTCTCCGGGAAAACCTGAGCTAAAATCCGCCTTTACCACGGTTACCGTATCGGGAAGCTGCCCCAGGAAGGCGTCCCTGCTGGAAAAGCTTCCCTGGGGGCCGGAAATCGTTACCGTGGAACCGGTCATCATGGAAAGGTTGGAGGATTGGGCGTCTACCGTGGAAGAAAGAAAGTTCTGCAGGGCCTTCTGGTCCGCATCCGATCCCCCGGCGCTTACGCCGGGATCAGAAGAATCTACCCCCGCCAACAGGGCGTCAATTTCGGCCTGGGAAAGAGCGCCGTCGCTCATAGTGAGTCCTCCCCTTCTGTCAATTCCTCAAATTCATCCTGATCAAAGTCGGCAAGTTTCTTGGTGATCTGCACCGCCATCTTCCTGCCGATGATCCCGGGGCGGCAGAGGAACTTTTTTCTGCGGCCGATGTTTACCGAATAAGGGTCCCCCGTCCGGGTATTGTACAGCCTGATCACGTCCCCCACCTGGAGGGCCAGCACATCCTTGATCGGCACATCGATCTTTCCGATCTCCGCCACAACATCAACATCGACTGTGGCCAGCTTCTCCTTGAGTACATTGAGGTTTTCCGTGGTAGCCCCCCGGCGTACCGAAGAATACCAGAACTGGGCGGAAAGTTTGCTGATAATGGGCTCGATAGTAAGGTAGGGGATGCAGAAATTCATCATCCCCTCCACATCCCCCACCTTTGTTTCCAGAGTCACCAGGACCACCATTTCCGTGGGGGGCACAATCTGGGCAAACTGGGGGTTGGTGTCTATCTGGCCCAGCCGGGGCCGAAGGTCTATGACCGTGGTCCAGGCTTCCCTCATGTTCCCCAGGATACGGACGATGATCCCCTCCATGACGGACTGTTCAATGTCGGTAAGTTCATGCGGGGACTTGGTTCCCTCCCCGACGCCCCCGAAAAGCCTGTCGATGATAGAAAAGGTAATGGCCGGGTCTACTTCCAGAATGGCGTTCCCCTTAAGGGGGTCCATATTGATAATTGCCAGGGTGGTGGGAGTGGGAATGGAGCGGATAAATTCCTCGTAGGTAAGCTGATCAACCGAAGCGACATGAACGTGGATCATGCTCCGCAGCAGGGCGGAAAGGCTCGTGGTGGTAAGCCGGGCAAAGGTTTCGTGCATGATCTGTACGGTACGGATCTGTTCCTTGGAAAATTTGTCGGGCCGCTTAAAATCGTAGATCTTGATCTTCCGGGTATCCGCGGCGGGGGTAAAATCTCCGGGCTCCGTATCTCCGGCGTTGATGGCGGTGAGAAGCTGGTCTATTTCATCCTGGGACAGTACTTCGGTCATGTAATAAAAAAACTCCCCTTACCCGGCAGCAAGTAGAATAACCGCTTTTTCCCCCCCTTGCAACCATTTAGCAGGCGGGAAGGTAAGAGAAAACCCCAGTTCCCCCATAAAACCGTTTCAAAGTCCCAAACTTTGAAACCCGGAGCCTGTCCCAAAACTAATCGGCTGTGCGCCGCCGCGCGGGGTTTTGGGCCGGGAGTTTGTTGCGCTTTGCGCATAAAATGGTATAAATATTCATATCAATGAATATTTATACCTTACAAACTCCGAAAGCTGCCCAATAATCGTGATTTTTTGCATGGATATGCAAAAAATCTACAAGTACAACAGGCTGCCAGGCTTTCGCTTATCAAACAAGCGTGAAAATCAAGGCATTTCCATCACGTCAAGCTTGAGAAAAAGCACATTGCGGATCTTGGCGGTGTCCAGAATCCGGGTATTAAGGATGTCCCGAATCTCATTTTTAAGGCGCAGTTCATTTTCCGGGCTTAGATCCGTGGCGTATTTTGCGCTGAAATACTGGCGCACAAAGTCCCGCAGATCGTACTGCCGGGCGGTAAGTTCTGTGGCGGCGGCATTGTTGTTCAGATCGTACTGGAGGATTATCTCCACCGTCACATTGGTCACCACCTTGTCCCTGGTCCGGGTAGTTACCTGCCCGATCAGGGTGTAGTTGGCGTACTCTACGTGTTTACTGACATAGGGGGAGGTGGGGTCCGCCACCGAACTCTGGGCCTTGCCGCCTCCCTTGCTCATAACGGTAAAGGTAACCACCGCCACGGTGACAATGAAGATCAGCGCCCCCAGGCCAATGGCTATAAACTTGAGTAAATTGGGAAGCAGCGCCCCTACGCCGGATGCTTTCTTGGGTGCGGTAAGTCCCTCCGAACCGCCGTCATCCCCAAGATCCAGATTTTCTTCAGCATCGCCCATTCCAACAGCTCCTATAAATGCCCGTCATCCAGGATAATAACATCCACCCGGCGGTTATACCCCCGGCCTTCCGGCGTATCGTTCCTGGCTACAGGCATGGTATCCGCAAAACCCGCCACCTGGAATCGTTTCTCGTCTATACCTATATCGGTAAGGTAGTGGAGAACACTTATAGAACGGGCGGTGGAAAGATCCCAGTTGTCCTGCCAGGGCCCGTTGGGATCGGTGGCCTCGTTATCGGTATGCCCTTCGATACGCAGCTTCCGGTCCCGCAGATCATCCCCCGCCAGCATGGTCCCCAGGCGCAGCAGGATGTCCCTGGTTTCTTCGATGTTAAGCCGGGCGCTGGCGGGATTAAAAAAAGCGTCCGAGGCCAGGGAAATCACCAGCCCCCGCTCGTCATGGGTTATCTTAACCTTGTTGGAACGAATTTCCGGGTTAAAAAGGCTTACCGCCTTCCGCAGGGCGGTGCCCAGGGAACGGCCCTTTTCCATGGAGGGCAGGGACATAACGGTATTCCCAAGGTCCGCGTTCCGGCCGGAACTTAGGGTCATGCCCCCCGCCAGGGAACCCAGGCCCCTGGTCGCCATGGAGGCGGAGATCTGCTGCATCTGGGCGGAGGTTCCCTCATCGGGGTTAAACATGATAACAAAGAAGCAGAGCATGAGGGTAACCATGTCCGAATAGGTGGTGAGCCATTCCTGCCCGGTGGGGCCCCCGCCTGAGTCTTTCTTTTTTCTTGCCATGACCAGTCCAGCTTAATCCTTGATAACCTCGGCTTCAACGGCTTTACGGTCCGTGGGATTCAGGTAGGCGAGGAGTTTCATCGCCAAAATCCGGGTGTTGTCCCCCGCCTGGATGGAGAGGACCCCCTCGATCACCATTTCCCGGACCATGCTTTCTTTGGAATCGTGGTTTCTCAACTTGGCGCTAAAGGGGATCATCAGGAGGTTGGCCACCATGGAACCGTAGAGGGTGGTAACAAGGGCCAGGGCCATGTTAGGGCCGATAGAAGCCTTATCGTCCAGGTTCTGAAGCATCCCGATTAGCCCGATAACCGTCCCCAACATACCAAGACCGGGCGCCAGGGCCCCCCACTGGTTGATAAGAGAAATTTTATAGGCGTGCCGGTCCTGCATCTGGCTGAGTTCCAGTTCCATCAGGTCCCGGATAATAGCCGCGTCCGTACCGTCCACCACCAGCCGCAGCCCCTTCTTCATGAATTCGTCATCCAGGTCCTCAAGCTCGTCCTCCAGGGCCAAAAGCCCCTCCCGGCGGGCCTTATCGGAAAAGGCCATAAGCTTGGTGATGATCCCCTGTTCGTTAAAAACCGGAACCTGAAAAGTCCGGCTAATCAAACTGAAAATCCCCAGACCGTCCGAAAGGGAGGAGCTTAAAAGGAGGGCGAAGTAGGAACCCAGAACCACCATAAGGAAGGAGGGTAAGTCCAGGATAGAGGAAAGCCTGCCGCCGCCCACCACCACGGAGAACACCACCATCCCAAAAGCGCCGAAGATCCCGATTAAACTTGATAAATCCATAAATAAGCCCTACTCCTCGCCCATGCTGGGAAAGATCCTCCGGCGGTAATCCTCAATCCGCCGGAGCAGCTCCTGAACAGGCTCCCGGACAATCAACTTTTTTCCCGTCAGCATAACCAGGGTGGTATCGGGGTGAATTTCGATGGATTCGATCTGGTGGGGATTAAGGTAATACTCCATCCCATCCAGCCTGGTTACTTTAATCATCTTTCATATCCTATCG
>JAIRNB010000015.1 GCA_031258265.1 Treponema sp.
TATGTAAATTGAAATTTTCAGGGGTTGTATTTGGTTGATGGTTAATTGCCCGCAGTAAATTTAATTGACTTCCTTTACCCCCCCCCCCCCCCCCACATATATATATATAGCAGATACACATATAATGTAGTTCATAGTAGGGCTGGTGTTAATACCGGCCATATCAGTACCGCTGCTTGTAACAGGTCCGCTTTTACACAAAACACCCATATTTTTTTGCCTTACTCTGTTTTTCACCCCAATCGGGAAGACACGATAAAATTCCGTACTCTACTTTGGTCATTATGGGTGTATGCCCGTAAAAGTATTTTTTCAGGAGGAAGAAGAACATGAAACGTATTCTTCTTATAGCTGGTGTGCTGCTTATTCTAGGCGGCGCAATGGTGTTCGCGGGAGGTCAAAGATCGGCAAGTTCAAACGTTCTTACCGTTTGGATTACCCATGGACCGCCCGATAACGGAATTCTTCAGAGTATTGTTGATGCGTATAATGCTACTAATCCGGCGGTGAAGGCAGAAATGCACCAGGTACCCGGAAGCGAGACCGATTCCAGTACCTTAATGACCGCTGTCCGCGGCGGCACCGGGCCTGACGTTTATATGCTGGATCGGTTTGTAGTCCCTCAGCGGGCCGCCGATGGTATTCTTGAAGATATTACCGATGAGCTTCTTAAGCTCGATCCCCAGATCAAGAGCAAATATATTCCCTTTGCCTGGGACGAGGCGAACTTCAAGGGCCGGACCTATGCTCTTCCCTTTGACACCGATACCCGTATGCTTTACTACCGGAAGGATATTCTGAGGCAGGCGGGGGTGGATTTAGGCAAGTTTGATCCCGCCAGGGGTCCCCTTACCATTGCCGAAGTAGACGCCATTGCCAAAACTCTTGACCTAAAGGATGCTAACGGTAATTATACCCGTCTTGGAT
Source organism: Treponema sp. (assembly GCA_031258265.1). Taxonomy (GTDB): domain Bacteria; phylum Spirochaetota; class Spirochaetia; order Treponematales; family Breznakiellaceae; genus JAISFT01. The sequence goes on from JAIRNB010000015.1 coordinate 928, forward strand.
GGAATCCTGTCGATGACGTCCTTGGGCAGGTTGGTCCTTATACCTGGGGATTTATTTATGGCGCGACCTTTGCCAACGCCTCAACCCTGACTATTCAGGCCACGGACCCAAAACTGATACAGACTTATCAGTGGGCCAAAGAATGGGCCGCAAGCCGGGGGCCGCAGCAGCTCAATACCTTTACTTCTACTTATTCCCCGCCGAATAGTCCTCCCCAGAATCAGCCCTTTATTACCGGGAATTTGGCGATGCTTATAACCGGCGACTGGCAGATCAATACCATGAGCACCTATGCCAAAGATGTGGAATACGGCATTACCTGGCTCCCTGTTGTCAAAGCCGGCGATCAGCCTACTACCTGGGCGGGCGGATGGTCTTGGGTAGTTCCCAAGGGCGCCAAACACAAGGCGGAAGCCGTAGCTTTCCTGGCCTTCGCGGCGGGTGAACCAGGCCAAACCATTTATACCAGGGATTCGCTGCATCTTCCAACCAGTATTCCTGTCTCCAAAAACGACAGCCTCTTTGATGCCGATCATAAAATATTCCAGGAATCACTGCCGGTGGCCCACAGCCGTCCTGTACTCCCCATTGGCGCGTATTTTTGGGATTCCCTTTACACGGCATGGAAGGCGGTGTGGTTTGATCAGGCGGATCCCCGAACCGCGCTCCAGCAGGTTCAGGATCAATCACAGTCCCAGCTCAACAGGTTCAAGTAATTGATTTGCCCGGGAACCGGGGTTTCCGGGCAATAGCCGCCTAAAAACAGTAAAAACACGGATTTCTTGATGCAATCCGTGTTTTTAGGCGGGTTTGTAAACCGGCCGGCGGCTGATGGAGAATCAGACGGGTTCTCGGACAAGTCCAATAGTTCCCAAGCGGTTTCATGGTATTGTGAAATCGCCCCGTATGGGCCGGGGGAGGTAGAACAATGACACGTTTGGTCAGGCGAAACGTGCGTAACGGTTTGCTTTTTATTTCACCTTGGATTGCGGGTTTTTTGATTCTTCAAGTGTACCCTATTTTTTATTCGTTGTACTTAGGCCTTACCGAATATTCGGGTTTTGGACCCGCCTCTTTCCATGGATTAAAGAACTTTTTTGAACTGGTTAGGGATCCGTTTTTCTCAGTTTCCATAAAGAATACCCTGTTTTATACTTTCTGGGCTGTCCCCGTAGGAATTGTGGTTGCCATCATTCTTGCCCTGGCCATGAACCAGAAAGTCAGGGAAGTAGCGGTATACCGGGCCATTCTCTATCTGCCTTCCATCCTTCCCGCTTTTGCCCTTGTTTTTGTATGGATCCTGTTTACAAATCCCCAGTTTGGTCTCTTCAATCTGGTTTTGAATAAGCTGGGCATCCCCTTTATCGACTGGATTGGAGACGCCCGGTTTACCAAGCCTTCGCTGGTGATTCTGGCCCAGTACGGCGCGGGAGGCCCCGCCCTGATCTTTCTTGCGACACTCCGCTCTATTCCAAAAGAACTGTATGAATCCGCCGATATTGACGGCGCCGGGATTTTTAGAAAATTTTTCTCTATAACTCTTCCCATGATTACCCCGATTATCCTGTACCAGATGATCATGGGTCTTAGCGCCGGTCTTAATATATTTACCCAGGGTTACCTTCTTACCGGCGGCGCCCGGGGTGGAACCGTCGGTCCTTCAAATTCTCTTTTGTTTTACGTTCTTTATATTTACAAAAATGCCTTTATGTATTCCCGAATGGGCTACGCAGCGTCATTATCGGTAGTATTGTTTCTCATCAGTGTTATTATTGCCTTCATTGTGTTCCGCTGGGGACGAAGCTGGGTCTTTTACGAGTCTGAATAGGAGTATGGCATGAAAAATACAACCGAAAGGATGATTAACTATCGCAGTCCTGAAGTCCGGCGGTGTATCCGTTTTGTTTCCACAAAGTTCATACCCCGGCTTTTGCTGGTCCTGATGTGCGCGATCTACATTCTTCCCTACTACTGGATGATTGTCACCTCGTTAAAAGGCGTTGTGGAACTTCGGGCCCTGCCGCCGACTTTTTTCCCCAGGGAGTTTCATTTTGAAAATTATATCGAAGCCCTTCAATACATACCGTTTTTCAAATTCATGAGGAATTCCCTTATCCTGGCGGCAGGTTGTATTGTGGGCGCCACAATTTCAAATTCCCTTATCGGTTACGGTTTTAGCCGCATACATTGGCCTTTTAGGGAACCCCTTTTTTATGTGGTAATCGCCACAATGTTTATTCCCTTCCCGGTAATCCTGGTGGCCCTGTTTGACATCTTTGCCAAAATGAGAATGGTAAATACCTTTGCTCCGCTTATCATCCCCTCTTTTGTGGGTTCCGCCTTGTATATTTTTATGATACGGCAGTTTCTTTTTACCATACCCAGGGAAATTTCGGATGCGGGATTTATTGACGGCGCAAATGAATTCCAGATATTTATGCGGCTTATCGTACCGTTAATGCAGCCCGTCATTGCCGTGGTTGCAATCTTTACCGCCCTGGCTTCGTGGAATGACTTTATGGGACCCCTCATTTATATCCAGAATGAGGAATTGTACCCCCTTTCCATCGGACTCCAGTTCTTTAGAACCCAGCACGAAGTACAGTACAGCATGCTTATGGCGGCCTCCGCTCTGGTGGCCCTTCCGGTGGTGGTCATCTTCCTCTGTTTTCAGCGTTTCTTTGTGGAAGGGATAACTATTGGGGCGCTCAAGGGATAAATTTCCGGCTTTGCTTTGTTCCTGTTGTGTGTTACCATAAAAGAGACCATGGAGGAAACGGATGACTTACCTTATCTGTAATGCCCATATTGATCCGGTATGGCTTTGGCGCTGGGACGAGGGCGCCGGCGTTGCCCTTTCGACCTTCAGGACCGCGGCGGATCTCCTTGACGAGGATCCCGATTTTATTTTCTGCCACAACGAGGCTTTGCTTTACCGGTGGGTTGAAGAATACGATCCCAAACTCTTTTCCCGAATCATGGCCTTTGTGGCGGCGGGCAGGTGGGAAATAATCGGCGGCTGGTTTCTCCAGCCCGATGTGAATATTCCCCGGGGGGAATCTTTGGTGCGGCAGGTACTCACGGGCCGCCGTTTTTTCAGGAGCCGTTTCGGCAAAGACCCGGAAACGGCCAATAACTTTGACTCCTTTGGACACTCCAGGGGGCTGGTGCAGATTCTCCGGCAGTGCGGCTACAAGAATTATATCATCTGCCGTCCTGGTAAACTTAAGTATGATTTTGATTCCCCCGATTTTATCTGGAGGGGCTATGATGGGTCGGAGGTAATTGTTCACCGCTCGGATGAAAACTACAACTCCGTCCTTGGTAAGGTAAAGGTGGAAATTACCGAGTGGTGCGGAAAGAACCCCGGGGACAGCCTCTTCCTCTGGGGCGTGGGCGATCATGGCGGCGGCCCTTCCCGGAAGGACCTTGAGGGTATTGCCGAGTTGATAAAAGAAGGCCGGGAGATAAAACACGCAACGCCGAAGGATTACTTTGACAGGCTGAATGTCTCCGGCCTGCCGGTGGTGGAACGGGGCCTCAACCGCACTATGGAGGGTTGTTATACTTCCCAAATCCGGGTGAAGCAAAGGCACCGCCGGCTGGAAAACGATCTTGTTATGACGGAAATTATGGGAAGCCAGGCTGCCCTCTGCGGCCTCGCCCCCTATGAAAAAGGACAGTTGGACGATGCCTGGGAGGATCTCCTTTTTGCCGAATTTCACGATTCTCTTCCCGGTTCGGCTATTCAGCCTGTGGAGGAAGATACCCTGCGGACGCTGGATCATGGACTGGATATTACCAATCGTCTTAAAGTCCGGTATTTCTTTGCCCTGTGCGCCGGGGAGGGAAAAGTAAAACCCGGTACTACCCCCCTCCTCGTTTATAATCCCCAGCCCTTTACCGTTAAGGGGCCGGTAGAGTGTTCTTTCCTTCTTCCTGCCCAGTTATGGGAAATCCAGTTCAGTAACCCTGTTGTCTACTGCCAGGGAAGACGGCTTCCCAGCCAGGCCGTTAAGGAAGAGGGGAATTTTACGATGGACTGGTGCAAGCGGGTGGTCTTTGAGGCCGAACTTCCCCCCTCGTCCATGGCCCGTTTTGACGTGGAATTTGAGGTACTCCCCGGGCGGCCCCTGCCGGTACAGCCCCCGCAAAAGGAAAACATTGTTATTACCACCGCGAAATCGCGGCTTGTTATCAATGCTGTTACCGGTCTTGTGGACAGTTATCAGGTAAATGGGAAAGACTATCTTAAGGAGGGGGCTTTTTCCCTGGACATCTTTGAAGATGGATTTAATTCCTGGAGTGGTCCTTTCCAGGATACCAATGAATTTGCCGTCCCGCTGGGGAGTTTCCGTCTTATGAGCCGTGAACGGGCGTTGGCCTTTTCCGGTATCAAAGGCGCTCCCGTCGAAGCCCTGCACATCATGGAAGACGGCGAAATACGGACCACCGTGGAAGCTTTGATGGAGTACGGCGATTCGAAGGCCTGCATACGCTACAGTGTAAACAAGCTAAACGGGTTTCTTGAAATATCGCTGTTCATATTCTTTTCCGAGACCGAAAAAAGGTTGAAACTGGTGGTTCCCACGGTTTTTACCGGGGCGGAGTATTTGGGCCAGACAGTCTTTGGCAGGGAACGACTCGATGTCTGCAAGGGGGAGTATATTTCCCAGTATTGGAGCGCCGTTTCCGACGGCAGGAATACAGTATGTATCCTCAACGATGGCGTCTATGGTTCCGATTATGCCAACGGCGCCGCCCGCCTTACCCTGCTGCGCTCGGCAGGTTATGGAGCTTCAAAATTTATACTGGGGGAGCCCTTCCACGAGCCCCAGTATCAGCCCAGGATGGAACAGGGGGAGCGGCGCTACCGGTTTATCATCGAGGCGGGTTCCGCCCAGGATTTGCTGGGCGGGGCGGACCGGCGGGCGGCGGTTCTTAACATGCCCCCTTATGCGTTGGCCTACTGCCCCTCCGGGGACGGTCAAAAGCCCGCGCCCTTGATAGAAATTGATCAAGAGAACGTCTCTTTGAGCTGTTTTAAGCGGAGCGAAGATGACCCGGATTCTTACATTGTCCGGGTATTTGAATCTTCGGGGCTGGGGACCGGCTTTACCATGAAGTTCCCCTGCCTGGATCTCAGCCACAGGGATAGTCTCCGGCCCTTTGAGATAAAAACCTACCGGGCCGGGAAAGACGGAATTCGCCCCGCGGTCATGCTGGAAGACAGTTGATAAAGGGGTTCCTCCATTGTACAGGTCCGGAGGGGCTGATGCACCAGCCGCGAAGCGGCGTCGTGTAATCAACTTCCTTACTGCACAGCCCTGAAAGGGCTGATGCGCCAGCCGCGAAGCGGCGTCGTGCCGTGCGCGCACTCAGCTAAAGCTGGGGCGCATTAGTTCAACACTGGGAAATTTACCGGCGCTATGCGGTTCCGCATTATCTAATATACAGCCTTCGGCTGCTCTTATCGCGCAAGGGATGGACGCTATCGGAGTTCCTCCGATAGCTCGACCCATTATCTGCTTCGCATATAATGGGCCGCCGGTGGATAGGAAGTGGTTTGAATAGCTTGATTAGTCCCTTCGGTACTAATCAAGCTGACCAATAGAGCGGAAATACCGGAAGCCCGCCGTAGGCGGGCTGAGGAATTGCAGCGATAGCCCGGTCCCCGCTGCAGGCGGGGATGCGCCCAATCTTAGATACTAATTTTTCAAAGAATCCGAGGAACTAAAGACCGGACTTTAGTTCATCCTAAAATCAATGTTCTTTGGGGGCGTCAGGGTCTTCTTTAGCTCCTCCAGGAGTTTTTCCGTGTAGGGGCGGCCCTGTTCTTTGGCGGTTTTTTGAGCCTCCGCCTTGAACCAAATGTCCGTGAGGGTGGTTTCCCCTTCCTGGATCACCGACAGCTCCCGCTGGAAAAGGTTTTCGATAAAGCCGTACTCCCCTGCCTCTACCGCAGCCTGGGCGGCAAGGAGCTGTACACGCTCCGCCGCGGCGGTCTTTTCCGGCAGGGCTTTGAACAGTTTCCATGTTTCTTCGTAATCCCTGAAGTGGAGGAGGAGCCTCATGTACTCCTCGGCAAAGGCCGGATCGATTTCTCCTTTTTCGATGGCGAAGGCCCTTTTCATGTAGTCCAGGGAAGCTTTGGGATCGCCCTGGTGGCGGGCGGCGGCGGCCAGGTTTCGCAGGATCAGGGCGCTCTCCGTGCCGCCGCTGCGGCCGCTTTCAAGTTCCCGCTCCCAGATTGCCACGGCCTCGGCGGTTTTCAGGTTTTCCCAGAGCAGGATCGCCAGGTAATTGGCCGCCCCCGTGGGTTTGCCCTTGTTCTCCGGGGGGGCCTTCTCCAGGAGGGGCTTCCATACGATGTCGGTCATGTAGGACGCGGGGAGGCTGCCTTCACTTTGGGCCGGGAGTTTCCCGGTCTCCAGGAGGCTAAGCCAGGGGGTCTGTTCGCCGCCAATCGTACTTTCCGGGAATACAAGACCCGCGGGTATGGCTTTACCCCCCAGCCGTTTCCGGCGCAGGGCCTCCAGGGCTCCCCAGCCTGAACCGGTATGGAGCATCTCCATGCCGGCGGGAACTTCTTCGGCCAGGGCTTTATAACGGGCTCCGGCGGCCAGTACGGTTTCGCCCTTGAGGGTATTTTCCACGAGGGATTCGGCATAGGTCCTGGCCTCTTCCCAGGGGAGGTAGAGTTTTTCGGGGGTCCCGGCTTCCATAGAACCGAAAAACTGGGTAAAGCTGATTTCGGAGCTGGCCGCCATGGTGTAGCCGTGGATCTGGCTGGGGGCGATGCCGGCCTGGAGTTCCAGATAGTCCCCCTTCCCCGCTTCGCTGAGGTAGTCGCACCAGAAGCGGCCCCCCCGGCCGTTCCCCCAGCAAAACATTTTGTTGCAGCGCAGGGGCTGGGTGTTCCGCATGAAAAAAAGAAAACCGTCCTTATAGGCCGCCGTTTCCCAGGGGGATGTGATAGCCGGAGGATTCTGAAAAAAGAAATCCATGGAATGGGGGAAGTTTCTGGGGATAGAAGCGTCAAAGCTAAAGGTCCGGCCCTTTTCGTTGTCAATGTGGGGCATGGTCCCGTGGCCGTAAAAGACGGGGGGCCGGCGCAGGGCTTCGTCGTTGTCCTTGTTTTTTTCCCGCCATTCCCCCGCGGCGGCGGCGTCGGTGTAAAGTACATCGGCGGAGGAGGAAAAAACCCTGGTGGCGGGGTCTTCGGGAACCGCTATATTGGTCCACCAGTACATGGGGACGGCCTCATCCCGGTCGTTAATAATCCGGGCATGGAGGCGGAGAAATTCCGAATCATCGGGAAGGTGAAAATCCAGCATCCAGAAAATCCCCTTCTGCCGCTCGTATTCGTAGATTCTAAGAAATTCCTCGCCGCTTTTTGCCTTAACCCTGGCAAAGAAAACCGGAGAACAGGTGGTAAAGGTGTGCCCCAGATGGCCAATGTTCCACTCGATGCCCCCGGAAAGCCAGGCGTTCCGTATCGCCAGGTTTCCCGGTTGAAGCACCGGGTTGGCAAAGAGCAGTTCCCTTTTTTTTCGGAGATCGTAGAGGGAACGCAGACGGCCCCCAAAACCGGTAAGGAATTCCGCCCTTAGGATGCCGTTCTCCATGACCACGGTTTTAAGGTTGACGTACTTCTTATCCCTGCTGTAGCGGTCCTGACTAAGATAGGGAAGCACCCGCTGGGAAATATTTTCCCCCAGGGCGATCTTATCCTCCGGCCTCAGCGTGCCGGTATCGGCGGTTTCCCGGTGGGGTTTTGGGTCCCGGAGGACGGGCAGGGGATTTTCCCCGATATGATCGATACCGGGAATGTTTACGGAAGAAACATAAATATTCATGGGATTACCTCGATGTTACCCAAACTACCATAAGGGCCGGCCCTTGTCAGCGTGGCCAGACCATTGTTCTGTCAATGTTCTTTGTCAATATTTTTTCATTGACAGATCAGAAAACCGGGGACTATCATTATAAGATTAATAAGTAAACCGGCTTCCCCGGGAGACAACAAAAATGTAGGATGCGGCCGTTTAAGCTGCATAAAGGTAGGACAAGCGCGGAGATTTTAGGAATTTCGGCGGGCCCCTGGAATGGGAGTTCTCCTGTAATATGTAACGGCGCGGGATTCCGGCGGGTGAAAAAGAACCCGGCGGTGTAGATTTTTGGCTGATAAAGGCCCTTTGGACAATTCTTGGCATGGTTTTTGCTTGTATAAAAGCAATACCAGGTGAGGAGCGGGAAGTGACGCGAGAGAAAATTCTGATGTTTACCCCCCTCAACAACACCAAAGAGAACTCCGTAAAAACATACAAAACCGGATTGTAACAATGGCAGGAAAGAAGCGGATCTTTAAAAAAGAAGACGGGGCCCTTTATGTGATGGCTTTTCCCGGCGCCCTGTTCCTTATTATCTTTTGCTATTTTCCCATGGCCGGGCTTGTGATGGCCTTTCAGGACTACAATAATTCTTTGGGCATTATGGGAAGCCGTTTTATCGGCC
>JAIRNB010000082.1 GCA_031258265.1 Treponema sp.
ACCAGCGGGGTGTTCCCGATAAGATCCGTAATTTTTTCTACCCGCGCCATATTTCCCTCCTGGGTTATACCCTAGTAAACTTATATGTTTTATATACAATATTTGCCGCCTTTTGTCAAGACTATAGTCAGACTATTTTCAGACTATTTTCAGACTGCTACCGGACTATTGTTGGGCTCCCGCTTGGGGGGTAGCGGAGTAGACCGGACCGGGCTGAGCCCGGGAGGACTACGGAGTGAAGGGGGGGCCAGAGTAAATGCGCGGCTGCAGACCAGGGACCCAGAGGGTCCCGCTTGACCTCGGCCTTTCAGCTCTTGTACCGTAGCCTATCACTTTCGCTGGGCCTATGCCGTGCTGCATCATTCAATCACATGCTTCACCAGTTCGCATGCATTTCTTTGGCAGGAAGCAGGCCCCCCCTTATAGGGCTTTGGGGGGCTCTGTTTAAGCTTCCCCCAGGGCCTTGTCCAGCAGCTCCCCCAGAATCCGGGCTTCCTCACCGCTCAGGGTAATGCCCTTTCCCATTTTTTCATGTCCCGGCGCCCAGTCCCGGATGTCAAGTTTTGGATTCCGGCCGTTCCAGGATACCAGGTTAAGTTCCTTCTTCCAGCCGTTTCGTTCCTCCGAGAGAATCCCGAAGTGCTTCAGAATGTCAAAACTGATGTCCGCCATCTTAGCCTCCTTCTGTTTTAGTTTTAACTTGTGAAAAATTTCGATCTTGGCTATTATTATGTGGATACACGAATACGCGCTATTACGAATCTTAACATATTCGGTCGCATTGGGATTTATTGTCAAGGAATCGGCGTTTCAACGGGATTAAGCTGTTCCGGCAGCGGAACAAGGAGCCATTCATGAAAAATTGGCAGGTATATGGGTTATTATTGGTCGCTGGGATCGCTATTTTTGGTGGATGCAGCAGCACTTCTACGACGGAGACTCCGCCTCCGGAGCCTCCTCCCCAGGAAGCTCCCCGGCCTCAGCCTCCGGTTCAAGTCCCGGTTCAACCCCCGGTTCAGCCTGAAGCGCCGGAACCGGTGGATGACAGGCCCGGCCAGGCGGCTTTGGACGCCCTGGATGCGGCCATTGCCCGGGCGGAACGGGAGCGTAAACAGGCGGCGGACTTTGGGGCTTCTTCTTATTTCCCCGCCGACTGGGAGTCCGCGGAGGCCGCTTATAAGGCCATAACTGTTGACAGGGAGAGTCCGCAGGGGGTAGAGGAAGCGGAACGGCGCTACAATGAGGCCGCCGGCGGGTACAACGAGATTTTTCGCAGGTCTATCGCCCTTTACGTTGCGGAACTGGAGGAGGAACTTCGGAAGGCCCGTTCAGAGGCGGTGGCCGCGGGGATAGCCGAATTATCCCCCGAATACCTCCTTACGGCGGATCAGGGCGCCGCCGGCGCCCGGGAGCTTTTTGAGGCGGAAGATTACTATGGCGCCGATAAGGCCGCCCATGAGGCCCTGGACCGTTACCGTTCCCTTGCTATCGGGGCGGAGGCGTACAAGATCCGGGAAGAAGTGCTGCGGCGGGATTTCGCCGGTTTTGACGCGGATAGTTTCAAGCGGGGGGACGATGCCCTGCTGGCCGCCGCCGCCGCCTACGAGGGGACTGCCGTCAAGGAGGCCCTGGAGGGGGCCTCCGAATCGAGGCTCCGCTACGGGATGGCCCTTAGGGCCGGCTGGGCCGCCTATGCGGCCCAACTGCGGGCCCTGGCCAGCCGGGAACGGCAGAATGCCCTTAATGCCAAGGCCAATGTGGCGGTTAAAGACGATTTTATCAATATCGAACGGGTTTTTAACCAGGCCGAGTCCGCCTACAGATCGGAGACTTATGAAGAAGCGGTCAATCTTTACATCAGATCCGAAGCCGGCTTCGTGGCTTTAACCCAGGCGGCTGAGGAAAAACGCCGCATTGCCCAGGCTGCCATTGACGCGGCGGAGAAAAAGCTGGAAGAAAGTGACGCCGCCGCCCGGACCGCCGAGGGGATACTGGAAGGAGACAATGAATGAAGCGCCTTATTACAGCGGTTCTGATAGTCCTTATGGCGGCCGTGACTGTTGCCGCCGATGAAACGGAGCCGGTGATCCCCAGGAGTCTGCGAAATAATCGCTACTTCACGGAAAGCCTCCGGCTTTCAAATTTGGCCCGGCTTAGCTACAACGCCGGGGATTACGATGCTTCTACCAACTATGCGGAAGAATCAATCCGCTATGCCCGGCTTTCGGACGAGTACATTGCCTTACAGCTTAAGATCAGGGAAACCAACAACGCCATCAGCGCCGCGAAAAAACGGCTGGATTGGGCGGTATCCTCCGGGGCCTCCACCGAGTTCCCCGGCGAGTATTCGCAAGCCCTGGGACATTACGATGCCGCCCGGGCCTTCCGTACCGCGGAGGAATGGGATGACGCCATAGAGTCGGCCAATAAGGTGATTCTGCTTTTGGCCAACGTCCACGGGCCGGTGGTTTCCCAAACGCCGCCGCCACCTCCGCCGCCGCCACCTCCGCCACCGGCCCCTCCGCCCCCAAAAATTCCGGCCCTGCCCGCCCAGTACACGGTTCGCTCCTGGAGTGTTTATAAAGATTGTTTCTGGAACATAGCGGGCCGTTCCTGGGCTTACGGCGATCCCCATAAGTGGCGGCTTCTCTACGAAGCAAACAAGACCAAACTTCCCGAGCCCGGCAACCCCGATCTCATCCTCCCCGGTATGGTGCTGGATATTCCCAGCATCAAGGGGGAAATTAGGCAGGGTATGTGGGACGAAAAGACGAAATACCCGTCCCGGCCCTAGGAGTTTGCTGCCCTGGCAGGTTTTCATGGTTTTTTAGCCGGAAAACCATGAAAACCACAATTTATAGGCCGGGCCAAAGCTTCGATGCGGCCGCGGGGCAAAAAATTGCCCGCCAGGTTGCCCGCCGGGTGGTTTTAGAGGTTTATGTGCGGGGCGCGGCAAGCTCCCGGCTTTTACCGGGGGTATTCCCGCAGGTACAGGGCCAGGGCGCTGCCCATCAGGGCGTGGACGAAGGGGGCCTTCCCCATACCCCGGAGTACCTCCTGGGGCATGACGAAACTTACTTCCAGGAATTCGTCCTCGTCCAGCTCCTGGGCCCCGGTATGGCGGAGTTCCTCCGCTAAGAAGATATGTACCGTATTGGACATCAGGGCCGGGTTTGGCCGGAACTCCCCCAGTTTTCGTATTTTTTCCGCCCAGTAGGCTGTCTCTTCCCGCAGTTCCCGTCTGGCGGCCTCGAAAACATCCTCCCCCTTTTCTATCACCCCGCCGGGGAATTCAAGACTCAGCTCCCGGGACCCATGCCGCCATTGCCGGACCATCACAAATTCCCTTCCCCCGGCCCCCTCTATAAGGGGTATCACGATGGCCCAATCGGCGGTATCCATAACCGTAAAGGTCCTGGCCTCATCCTCCGGGGAGCGGCATATACTCTCCCTAATCGAGAAAATCCGGCAGTCAAAGATCACCCTGCTCTTTTCTTCCCGCCATTCCAGGCTGTTTATTTCCATGGGCCTTACCATATATGTTTTTGACAAGTCCGCCCACCAGCCTTATGCTGGTAAGGTACGGGAAAACCGGCGAAGAGGAGGCTTACCATGGCGATAATCACTGTTTCCCGCGAACTGGCGGCCCTGGGCGATGAAACCGCCCATGAACTGTCCAAGCAGCTTAACTACCGCTTTATTGATAAGCAGGCTTTAGAAACCCGGATCAGGTCCTATGGGGACATGGGGGGCAAGCTGGAAAAATACGATGAGCGGAAACCCTCCTTTTGGGCTTCCCTGTCCCAGGACCGGGATGACTATGTCCATTTCCTCAAAACCGCGATCTATGCCGAAGCGGGGCAGGGGAACTGCGTGTTTATCGGCCGCGGGGCCGGCATCGTTTTAGAAAACGTGCCATCGGTAATCACCGTTTTTCTCGTAGCCCCCCAGAACATCCGCGTGGAGCGGGTAAAAAGCTATTTCCAATGCGATGAAAAGCGGGCCCGCCAGATTATCGAGCAAAGCGACCGGGACCGCAGCGGTTTTCATCAGTATTTCTTCGATACCGAATGGAAGGACCCGGGGAACTACCACCTTTCCCTTAATACCGGCTACCTGCATCCCGTGGCCTGCGCGGACATCGTTAAAATATTCATGGGCCACAACATTACCGGGGAAGCCGAGGCCCAGGGCCTGCTGCGGATCAATGAATTGACCCTGGCCCAGCAGGTAAAGCACCACATCATCTACGAAAGGGAAATCCCCATCAATTTCCTGGAGGCATCGGTTTCGAATAACCTGATCATCCTCTACGGGGTAGCCAGTTCCCAGTCCCTTATCGAGACAGCCCTGGCCGCCGCCCGGGAAGTCGCCGCCCCCGCCCAGGTCCAAAGCGAGATCCAGATTGTCCAGGAGTACAACATGATGCACTAGCCGCAGGGCGGTGTCGTATAATAAATTTCCTTACCGTTTTTTGGGCGCATCCCCGGCTTTACCGGGGACCGGGCTATCGCTGCAATTCCTCAGCCCGCCTGTGGCGGGCTTCCGGTATTTCCGCTCTATCCCTTGCGCAGTAAAAGCAACCATAGGTTGTATATTAAGTTAATGTGGAACCGCATAGCGCCAGTAATTTCCCAGTGTTGAACTGATGCAGCCAAGCTTTAGCTTGGCTAGGGCGCGCGCGGCCCAAACCGAAGGTTTGGGCTGGAACCCAAGCTGGCATCCATGCCATTTTTTAGCTTTACGTTTTTGCAAAGCAAAAACGTAGAAATTCCTTACAGCCGGCCCCACGGCGCGCCCGCCTAAAGCCGGGCTTGCATTTGGCCAGGATAAATACAGTTGCCCTGCGCCGGGCGGGTGTTACATTTTTTCCTTAACGCGCCCTTACCAGGACGCTTTTACTTCGCCCCATGCCGGCCACAAAGCCGAAGGCTATTAAGCTAACGTGGCACCGCATAGCGCCGCCGTATGTCCCATAGTTAAACCTTATGACATTATTAAAATTCCGGTATGACGCGACCCTGCTTATTAGAGTTGTTCAAAAAATTAATTATTTGAATAACAACCGCGTAAAAACAATAAATAAATTAAAAAAAGCGCAACATACACCAGGGAATCTTTTCCGGTTTATTTTTCTTTGATTCTTGTTTGATAATAAAATGATCCCTGAATAGTATATACCGTGGAGAGTGTGAAATGAAAAAATTCTTTGCGGTCTTATTTATATCCATATCGGGTATCGGGTTAAATTTCGGCCAGGAAAATCAAGGGGACAATAATGCGAATCTGTATACCTTTTTGGTAAACAACGTTTCCGATCAATTCCGGTTCCCCCTTATCGGCTTTGTCAATATTGCC
>JAIRNB010000148.1 GCA_031258265.1 Treponema sp.
GAGGCCGCCGTCCCCCCCCACGGAAAGATTCCTAATACACGATCAGCATTATAGCTGTGAATGTTTTCTTGGAAATCTGGGCGCATCCCCGGCTGCGGCACACCGCTCAGGCTTGCGCCTTCGCGCATATTACCGGTGTGAAAGCTGCCATTGTGTGCCGGGCCTATGTTACATCTTTCGTCTTAACGCCCCTATCGGGGCGCTTTTATTTTGCCTGCCGGGGACCGGGCTATCGCTGCAATTCCTCAGCCCGCCTGCGGCGGGCTTCCGGTATTTCCGCTCTATCCCTTGCGCTGCTAAAAAATGGCATCCTTGCCATTTTTTAGCTTTAGATTTTTGCTTCGCAAAAATCTAGGCATTTACCACAGCCGGCATCCCTGCCGGCAGGCTGCATATTAACAAACTTTTACCGGCCGGGCAGTCTGTCCAGATTCGCCCCCGGCACTTCCACCACCGCCGCTCCTACGGCGTTGGCCCGTTCACAGGCCGCCCGGAGGTCCATCCCCTGTTTTAGGCAGGCGATGATCGTCCCGCAGTGGGCATCCCCGGCGCCCACCGTGTCAAGCGGCCGGGCGGGAAAGCCGGGAACAAAGCCCCCGCCGTTCTTATCCCGGTAATAACAACCCCCGGCCCCCAGGGTGATCACCAGGCGGTTTTCCGTCCGCCGAAAAAGAAAATCCGCGGCCCCCTCGATAGTATCCCCGCCGGAGAATTCACGGGCCTCGGCCCCGTTCAGGTGGAGGATGGGGCCTTCCCCACGGCTGCTCCGGCGGGCCAAAAGACGGGCCATGCGGTCTTTCCCGATACGGCCTATCCGGGGGCCGGGGGCGAAGTAAAGCGCCAGTTGGGGCCGCTCGTACACAAAGTCGATGATCTCGTCCCCCGTGGGGTCTTCCACTTCGATGCCGCAGATAAAAACGCTGTCCGTCCGGGAATAATCAAGCCCCTCCATCCAGGCCCGGGAAAAGAGGTACTCCGCCCCGTGGAGGGACAGAAAACTCCGCTCCCCGTCCGCCTCGACAAGACAGTAACAGCAGCCGTTTTCCGCTTCCAGCTTTACAAAGGGGCTGACGCCCTCCGCGGCCAGGGCCTCTTCCACCATCCGGCCATAGACGCCGCCCCCCACCGGGGAGCAGAGCAGGGCGGGGCTTTCAAAGAGCCGCAGGGTTCTGTAAACATTGTAGGCGCAGCCCCCAATGCGGCAGGCGGACGCGGTGATGTTAACATCCTCCCCCCGGCGGGGGAGCCGGGGCACGTTGAGCAGTACATCTATCACCGTGGAACCGATGACCAGGGTTTGCTTCATTACACCGTCCCGGAGATTCTACGCCGCAAAGACCGTGCGTTCTACCCCCGCCGCCCGTTTTTTAAGTTCCTCATACTCCTCCGGGGAAAGGGGAGGAGGCGCCCCCTGGTATTTTTTCACGATGGAAAGGGCCAGGCGCAGCATCCGTATATCTCCGGGGCTTACCGCGGTGTGTATATCCTTTGACATGGTAAAGCGCAGGGCCAGCTCCGCCAGCCTGTCGTCGCCGATGATGGGGCGGTACCAGCATTTCGGGTAGCCGTCATCCTTGGGTTCCTTTTCCCGGTGGGCCAGGGCCTTAATGGCGATACGGCCCAGGTTTTGCCGGGCCGCCGCTTCCAGGGCCTGTTGCCCCAGGCCGTTCTTTATCCAGCAGGCCCAGTTAATGGGAAAAAGCATGGTGTCAAAAATACGGGCTTCCAAAAGCCGCAGGGCCGCATCGTCCCAGTGAGTCGTAAAGCCGATGTTACGGACCCGGCCCCTTTCTTTGGCCTCCACCAGCGCCTCCAGCGCCCCGCCTTTTCCAAGAACCGTATCAACATCTTCCGGCGGTACCCCATGGAGCTGGTAAACATCAAAATAATCGGTCCGCAGCAGCTTAAAAGAATTGTGCAGATCTTCCAGGGCCTCTTTTTTTGTCCGCATCGCGGTTTTGCAGGCCAGGTACACCTTAGACCGGTGGGGTTCCAGGGCCGGACCCAGGGTTTCCTGGGCGTTGCCGTAGGAGGGGGCCACATCAAAGTAATTGATACCCGTATCTACCGCCTGGGCCACGCAATCCGCCGCGTCAAAGGCTGCCGTATCCCGAACCACGATGCCTCCGAAGGCAAGAACACTGATATTAAAACCGGTCTTACCCAAAATTCGCTGTTCCATCTTGTCCCCCTGTTGGACTCCCGCCAAAAATTTGCGCCCTGGGACTTAGTGTAGGCGGGTCTTTGGTGAATTGCAATCCGGGTTTTTCGCCGGGCTTGATTCCCCGCACAGTTTAAGCGGCAGGCCCGGCGATGATACGATGATAAAATCTGAAATCCGCTCCATGAAGTACGGCGGACACTTGACAGAAAAATTTTCATTATGTTATAAATAGCTAACTTTATTATATTCATCTAACTTAAATGATAGATGATACAGGAGGTTCATATATGAAGCGGTTTTATGGCCTATGGGCCGTCGTGCTTGCGGCGGGGTTTCTTTCAGCCGGATGCGTTTCCGGTCCCTCGCTGTGGAATTCGGGTCCCCTTTCCGATTGGACGGGGACCTGGAACAATTTTTCATCGTATTTCGATAATCCCGGTATAGTAAGGGCCTATGAAATCCTGGCTGAACGGGAAGGTAAATCGCCGGATGATATTAAGACCCGTTATGTTACCGGAACCACCTACAAATGCGACATTGCGGCCATGGGAATTCAGGGAAATACCGTTACCTTCTACAGCAAGCCCCAGAGCGTTGTCGGGGCGGTTTCCAATGTAGAGTATAAGGGCCAGTATGTGTATAAAGGGGAGGTGTCCGCCCCAAATAACCCGGACCGTCTCTGGAAACACTTTGAAACCCTTGAAAATATTCCCTACAAGCATTTAATAATGCTGCCGGCGGAAGCTGATATTACCGGGGAAACCATGATTCATTTCCATTTCCGCTACGGGGATGATCTTGATAAACTGCTTGCCGCGGATGGCTGGTTTGCCACCGTGATCGCCTATGACAGCACTATGGACTTACTAGTAAACCACATGACGGCGGATTAACACGGGGGCCTATCCGGGAACCCATCCGATTCCCGGATAGGCCCTCCCCTGTGGTGTCAGTCACCCATTCTAACCAGCCAAACCTGCGGTTTGGGGTGGGGCCGCCTTGGCCAATATCTGGGGAATCACTGGCGCTATGCGGAGCCCCGGAAAGCCCGGTTTTTGCGTGCGGGGCACGCAAAAATGCGCCCATAAACAAACGAAAAAGTAAATGCCGATACCCTGTGGGGATGCGCCCAAGGTCTTGACAGGCCGCCGGTTCCGGTACTAAAAATGTATCATATCTATCATAAAGCTGTTCCTGAAATCCGGTTAGTCTGGAGTTTTGGGAGGGCTTTTGTAAAACAAGGAAAGGGCCGGGATGTACAGGAAATAAGCGAAGAGGACAACTAACGGCGCAGCCTCTTCGTATTTTTCCAACATTCCCGGTTAAAATTCATCGAATAAGTATCTTCTTAACCGGGGACGCCGCAGCAGAACGGAGGTCCCATGGCGCTGCTTTTTAATTCCGTCAGTTTTTCCTATCCTTCAACAATCGATCCGGTGCTGCGGGATTTGAGTCTGGAATTCCACGAGGGCTGGACCGGCATTACCGGGGATAACGGCGCGGGAAAATCAACTTTCCTCATGCTTGCCTCGGGGATTCTGGAACCCCAGGCGGGGAATATCGAGGGGGCCGGGGGTATTTACTGTCCCCAGCGCACCGATGAGCCGCCGGAATTCTGGGAGGATTTTTTCCGCGATTCCGGGCGCGAGGAGATACGCCTTATGTCCCGGCTGGGGATCGACGCGGGCTGGCCTTACCGCTGGGAAAGCCTGAGTCACGGGGAACGTAAGCGGCTGCAGCTTGGCGTTGCCCTGTGGCGGCGGCCTTCGTTACTGGCTATTGATGAGCCTACCAACCATCTGGACCGGGAAGCCAGGGCTTTTGTCATATCCGCCCTGGAGTCCTATACCGGCGTAGGATTGCTGGTGAGTCACGACCGCGCCCTCCTGGACGATCTCTGCATCAACTGTCTCTTTATCCGGCAGGGCCGGGCGCTGCTGCGGCCCGGCGGCATTTCCCGGGGACTTGCGGAAGAAGAGAGGGAGGCAAAGGAAAAAAGCCGCCTGCGGAAAGAACTGGGCCGGGAACGGGACCGGCTTACGCTGGGAGTGGAAGGGCGGCGGCGGGCGGTAGAAGGGTCAAAAAACCGCCTGTCCAAGAAAAATATTGGCGTAAAAGATAATGACGCCAGGGGCAAGATCAATCTGGCCCGGCTTTCCGGCAAGGACCGGACCGCTTCGGATCAGTACAAGCGTATGGAAAAACGCCTTGAGCGGATAGGCCGGAGCCTTTCCGCTGTTAATGCCCCCTCCCGGAGAAAACAGGGTATTACGCTGCCGGCGGCCCAGGCCCGGATGGACCGGATTCTGTCCATTCCCGGTGGAAGCATCCCCCTGGGCGATACGGAAAGGACTCTCTCTTTCCCCGATCTCCTGATCCGGCCCGGTGAACGGATCGCCCTTACCGGACCCAACGGGGCGGGTAAGTCAAGCCTGATACGCTATATGCTGAAACAGATTTCCGGGCGGATACCCATACTGTACATCCCCCAGGAACTAAGCGCCGGGGAGGGAAAGTCGGCGCTGGACGAAATCCGGCGGGAAACGGAAAAAGACCGGGGGGAGATTCTGGCCCGGTATTCCAGACTTGGATCGGACCCCGGCCTGCTCCTCCAGTCCCGGCTGCCCAGCCCTGGGGAAACCAGAAAGCTCCTTATCGCCCGGGGGGTGTTTAGCAACCCCGCGCTTATCATCATGGACGAACCGACCAACCACCTGGACCTTGGTTCTATCCGCCTTTTGGAAGAAACCCTGGCGGAGGTTTCCTGCGCCCTGTTCCTGGTGAGTCATGACGAGGTGTTTCTTGCCGCCCTGACAAAGGGCCGCTGGGACATCGGCCGCCGGGGCGTACT
>JAIRNB010000250.1 GCA_031258265.1 Treponema sp.
CGTGCGCCGGGCGGGTGTTACATTTTTTCCTTAACGCCCCTTACCAGGGCAATTACTTCGCCCCATGCCGGCCAGCGTAGCCAAAGGCTGTGAATTGAATAATGCGGCCAAGCTTTAGCTTGGCCAGGGTGCGCGGCCTAAAAGGGGCTCATTCCTCGTAGGCTTTGTATACCGCGTCCAGGGTCTTTTGGATGCTTTGCCGGATGTCAATTTTGAACCGGTCAAGCAGGTTCCGGTAGTTGGGGGGCGTTTCGGTTTCCTGGAACAGATCGCACACATTTACCCCCAGCCCGTTGGCAATGCCGGACAGGGTATCCGAGGTGGGATACTTAAGGCCCCGCTCGATATTACTGAGAAAGGTAATGGAAATATCCGCTAATTGGACAACAACTTCCCATAACGCAACCCTCACTCTTGTCGATTCCCAGTATACTATGATTATCCCTACCTTAGAGGTAAATGACCCTGGTACATATTTCAATGTACTGGACTCTGTAACGTTTACGAGTAGTACCCAGATTGGCGCCGGGGGCGGCGCTGTAATTACCGGCAACTCAATGGCTCTTTCCGTTTCATACGGTGGGTATACCACTATCGGTACCCTCACCAAACAGTAAGCGGAAGCTCAACCCGCTTCGTGTTCCATGAACCAGTCCCCGCCGCCCGGCGGCGGGGCGTCCATTACGGCTTATCCAAGTTTCAGTTCCAGCCGCTCCGTTTTACCGTCCAGGGTAAAGGGGACCTTTTTCCCCTCGCAGATTAGCTCGTAATCCCCCCGGAACCCTTCCAGACTTATCCCGCCGGTGTTGTCGCTGCGCAGGGAAAGGGTGGTCCACCATTCGCCTTTTACCTTGTTAAGGAGGGCGGTATAAACAGGCTTAACGCCGTTGTCCGCATGGAGGAAGCCCCCCGGGGCGTTCAGCCAGCCGTCATCCGCGGCGGACCAGGTGGTAATCGCCCCCACCGAAGGGCAGGCAAAGAGGATTTCGTACATCTCCAAGAGTTCCCTGGCCTGCCGCTCCTCCCCTTCGGGGGTGGAAGGCCAGTCGCCCACTTGCCAGTCGTTCAGGTCCTCGATATGGGCGGGCATAATCTCGCCGGAGATCAGGGTGTTTTCCGTAAAGTGCAGGGGGACGCCGAAATGGGAGAAGCGGTCAAGCACCTCGTAAAGTTTTTCCTTCCCCCAGTAGCCCTGGTGCTGGTGGGACTGGATGCCGATCACATCAATGGGGACCCCCGCCTGGAGGCAGCCGTCTATGAGGATTTCATAATCTATCGAAACGTTAAAATCGTTAAGGACCAGGGTGGCGGCGGGGTTAGCCTCCCGGGCGGCGGCGAAGACCTCTTTGATAATACCCACCCGGCCAATTTCCTTACAGACTCTGGTAATGGCGTTATCGTACTTATCAAAAATGGGCATGATCACCACTTCGTTGATCACATCCCACTTGTCTATGCTCCCCTTAAAGGCCGCCACATCCCGCTTAATCCGGGCAATCTGCTTTTGCAGTATTGTTTTGTTGTCGTAGTTCATAAGCCAATCCGCGCAGGCCGTATGCCAGCAGAGGGGATGCCCCTTGGTGGTAACGTTCCTGGCGGCAAAGTATTCCGCCGCGGCCATGGTACGCCGCTGGTCCGGCTTACCCTCCTCCTTCTCATAGCGGCCCAGATAAAAAGGCAGGGTGGCGTAATTGTGAAGGCTGAATATCTTGTCCAGCCGCTCCCGCAGGAAGGCCGCCTTCCCGGCTTCCAGGGGGCTTCCATCAGGATTGCCCCCCGCCAGGTCAACCGCCTCGAAACCCCCGCAGCCAAAGAGGAACTCGTGGCGGGTTTGGTTGATCATCACATCCCGCCCGGCCAGGGGAGCCCCCCCGGCGGCCACAAGGCGCAGCTTTACCTGGGATTTACGGTGAGAAAACGCTTTACTGTCCATGGATTTTATCCCCCATGGAACGAGAATAGGGGGATGGCCGGGAAAATGTCAAAGGAAAAATGTCATAAGGGCAGAATGAACGCATAGAACCGGCGAAAAAACGCCGCCATAGGGGACGCGCAAGGGATTGGAGGGGTGCGTCAGACCCAAAAGGGTCTGCGCGGTGGCTGACACCGGCCCAGAGGGGGTAGCGGAGTAGACCGGACCCCCGGCAGGGGGGAGGACTACGGAGTGAGGGGGGGCCGCGTAAAAAAAGGCCCCGCATTGGGGGCCGGAAGCCCGGCTTTTGGAACTTATGTGTCCCCCCCCTTAACTAACAGGCCGGTTTTTCCCTTTAGTTGACCAAGTACCGGCCATGGCATAGTATTAACAGAAGATTACCTATCAAGGAGAGTTCAATGACCAGCTATAAAGAACTGGGACTGGTGAATACCAAGGCCTTGTTTGAGAAGGCGATTACCGGCGGCTATGCCCTGCCGGCCTACAATTTTAACAACATGGAACAGCTCCAGGCCATTATCCAGGCCTGTGTAGAGACCAAATCACCGGTGATCCTCCAGGTTTCCTCGGGAGCCCGGAAGTACGCCAACCAGAACCTGCTGAAAAACATGGCCAAGGGGGCGGTAGAGTACGCCCATGAGCTGGGTTACGACATTCCCATTGTGCTTCATCTGGACCATGGGGACAGCTTTGAACTTTGTAAGGATTGTATCGAAACCGGCTTTTCCTCGGTGATGATTGACGGTTCCCACCTTCCCTACGATGAAAATGTGGCCCTGACCAGGAAGGTATGCGAATACGCCCACTCCCAAAAGGACTATGTAACCGTGGAGGGGGAACTGGGGGTTCTGGCGGGGGTGGAAGACGATGTATCCGCCGAAAAAAGCCACTATACCCAGCCTTCCGAGGTGATTGATTTTGTGGGGAAGACCAAGGTGGACTCCCTGGCTATTTCTATTGGCACCAGCCACGGCCGGGCCAAGTTCAAACCCGAACAGTGTACCAGGGACGCCAACGGCGTACTTATTCCCCCTCCCCTCCGTTTTGACATCCTGGAGGAAATCGAAAAGAAGATCCCCGGCTTTCCCATTGTCCTCCACGGTTCCTCCTCCGTGCCCGTTGAATATGTGCAGATCATCGAAAAATTCGGCGGTAAACTGAGCGATTCCGTGGGAATCCCCGAGGAACAGCTCCGTAAAGCCTCCAAAAGCGCGGTTTGTAAGATCAACATCGATTCCGACGGCCGCCTGGCCATGACCGCCATGATCCGCAAGGTCTTTGCCGAAAAACCCGATGAGTTTGATCCCCGCAAATACCTGGGTCCCGCCCGGGACGAGCTTAAAAAACTCTACGCCCACAAGAACCAGAACGTCCTGGGCAGCGCGGGGAAGGCCTAAAACCC
>JAIRNB010000380.1 GCA_031258265.1 Treponema sp.
TCCCGGGTCTCCGGAAAGTGGGAGATGTATTTCTTGTCCAGGGGAGCGCAGGGCCATTTGCCGTTGTCCTTTTCCCCCGGGGCCAGGGGCTTGCCCACGGAGTGGAAGCAGGGCACGTAAAAACCGTCGCTGCCCAATACGTCCAAAACCTTGGTCCCCACCCGCGCCATGATGTGCATATTGGCCACCACGTAGGGGGAATCGGTAATTTCCACGCCGATTTTGGCAATGTCGGAACCCACGGGGCCCATGGAAAAGGGAATAACGTACATAACCCGGCCCTTCATGCAGCCCCTGTACAGATCGGTCATGTCCTTTTTGAGCTCCCCCGGATCCTTCCAGTTGTTGGTGGGGCCCGCGTCATCCTGGCTTTTGGAAGCGATAAAAGTACGGTTTTCCACCCGCGCCACATCCGTGGGGTCAGACCTGTAGAGATAGCAGTTGGGCAGAATTTTTTCGTTCAGTTTGGTGGCCAATCCCGCTTCCACCGTTATCCGGATCATCCGGTCATACTCGGCTTTAGAGCCGTCACAGACCTCTACGGAATCGGGGCCCATCAAAGCGGCGGCCTCATCAATCCACTTTTTAAGACCGCTGTGTTTTAATTCGTTAACTTTCATTCGAACTCCTCTATTCTTGAATTATATATGAAGCCCTTCCAAAACTCCAGTTTTGAAACGGCAAGCCTGGATATAACTATACACCAGCGCCGTCACTTGTAACAGAGGGCTGTTTTGTTCTATGGTGCTTTATATGATTGTCGTCGGTGTCATTGTCTCCCTCGCGCTCCTGGCCGTGATTATCCGCTTCGCCCTTTCCCGGCAGTCGGACAAGCCCGTCAAACGGGCCGCGCTTATCGCCCTGGCCCTTATCAGCCTGACCATCATTGTGTGCCTGGTTATAGTAATAACCGGGCCCCAGGCGACGGAGGAGGAGGCGGTATTTACCGGCCTTCCCCTGGCGGAACAGGTCGCGGTGGTCAACTCCGGCAGGTCCTATATGCTGATAGTAGGGATCTTTATGCTGCTTTTTGTGGGGCTTATCATCTTTTTGTCCCTGCGGGAGGAAAAGAAAAAACGCTCGGCGCAGGGCCCGGTCAAACCGTCAGGTTGACCACCGCTCCCGCGGAGCTTGGAGGGGCTATTTTGTAGGGCGTAACCCTTGCCGCTGCCTGGGCCGCCCGGATCTGCCCCTGGTACTGGTCTATGAGCGCGTCGATCCGCTCCTCCGAAGGGTTGGTTCCCAGGGCCGGTTCGGGCCGCTTTTTCATCTGCGCCAGTTGCTCAATCAGCACATCCAGGATCTTCAGCCTGCTGATGGACACCCCGCGGCTTCCCTCCGGAGCGGGAACCCCGGAGACGTGCTTGAAGTGGGAATAGATGTAGCTGCCGGGGGACACAGGCATGGACATTTTACCCCGGCGGGACACGCTGATGGCGTATCCAATGCTGGGAACCGCGGTATGTCCTGAAACCCTAAGGCTCATGGTTATTCTCCCTTATTTTATAATCGGAAAGAAGGGAAAAAAGATAAGCGGGCTTTTCCCAAAACTCGGTTAGTTTTGGGAAAAGCTCCGGAAAAAGCGTCTTAAAGGCCGCTTTTTCCTCTAAATCTAATCTACAAGCCGCCGGCAATGACGAAGCGGTCAGATTTCGGCTGGATTATTTTGAGGCAACGCGGGCGCCGTGTTGCGCCACGTAAAAAACTACTATATACTTAATTATAGCGGAGGGGCAGTATGAAGATCTTTGTGGAAAAGCAGCTTGCTGCAATAGATAGCGAAGTAACCGCATTAGTTTCCGTTGTCCGGCCCATACTTACCGGTATTTTGTACGGCATAAAAGAAGATATTGCAAATGAGCTGAATGGTTATGAAAACATTAAATTAAAAATGCTGCCGCGATTATATAAACCCGGAGACGGCGATGTTGGCGTGTCTTTTGAATGGGCCGTTCATGATGCAATAAAAAGGCATGATTCATATATCATTGAACGTGTCATTGACGCTTGTAAAATGTGCCGTATGCCAGGCACAGATCATACTTCATTAATGTTTGGATTGGAAAAGGCCGGCAGAATAAATCTCATTGATAATTTAAATGCTGTCATTACAAATAACTCAAGACTTCTAACAGGAACCCAGGCTCAGCCGCCTTTATTAAAAAATCATATAAAGCAATTAGCGGCAGCATTCAGGCGTCCTGAAACACGAACCGCACTGCCATACAGCATTAACGGATTGTGGAAGGCCGACCTGTTTATAGGAACCACCGATGAAGACCGATGGGTTGGCACGACATTAAAAATCAACCCCCAAAACCTTGAAGGAGCAAGGGGATTAAGAATTGGAATAGTTCCTGCATCACAGGGGCGGGATGACAGAATTAGAAAAGATGAGCAGAAAAATTTAATAATTTGCCCCCTTCCCTATGATGGTTCATTTATGGAATTATTTTATACCGGCTGGCGCATTGTGCAGCAATTTTTATATGCCGATGCAAATGTTCCTTTTGAAGTTGCTTTGCCCAACCCTCCTGAACGGCAGGTAGCCCGGGAATTGGAAATGAGAAGGGAATTTAATGTTCTGGATGTTGTTCAGGCCCTGGAGCCCCAATCCCAAAGAAATCTTTTGGAGACTGAATCGCGGGAAGTAAATGCCACTGATCATTTTCAGAACAATAATGGTGTATCTTTCAATGGCGCAATTGTTGCGCCCGTTGCGGTTACATTGAAGTAAAACCCCGCGCCGTGTCACAGCCCCCTGTTAAGGCGGTTCCAGTCTCCAAGCCGCCGGCCCAGGGAACGAATATCCCCCCGCCCCTCGGAGCGGATACGGTCGTGAAGGTAGGGGAGGATGACCCGTTCCTTCATAGCCGTCCAGCTTCGGGGGAGAATATTCGGCGGGGAAAGAAAGCTCCCCGGGGGCATACGCCCCAGGAGGCTGGGGTAGAATTGGGGGAAAATCTGCTCCGTCACGGTCTGCAGCGCGGAAAAGCCGTTGGCAATGCCGAAGCGGGTCTCGTTCAGCCGCCTGTCCTTGGCAGCCTCAAGGAAAAGCCGCTGGGTATCCGCCCGGAAAAACCACTGCATAAAGGCCTCCGCGGCCCTTTTCGCCCTGGTATGCCGGTAAATCCCCAGGTAGACCATATCCTCCGATATGGGGATAGTTTCCTCCCCCGCAATCCAGCGGAAGTCCAGATTGGCGCGGCGTTCCTGGGGCAGAGTAAAGAGGCCGGCGCTCGACATGTAGAAGAAAAGTATCCGCCCGTTTATAGCCAGCTTTGCCGGCGGGTCGTAAAAGTATTTGAAGGTAAAATCATCCTCCGCCCCAATTCCCGTATTGGACTCGCTGATCCAGGACTCGATGTAGGAAAGCGCCCGCTCCAGCGCGTCATTGTCCCACGCCAGGGGCAAGGCTTCCCGGAAGGCGGCGCCGAAAAGCACCGCGGTGACAAAGAGAAAATCGTCATCCCAGGCCGGAGAAAAGCCCATGCGGGAGTACCCCCCCCCATTTTCAACATTGAAGGCTCTGCCCAGCGCCTTAATTTCTTCCAGGGTCAGCGTAAAGGGGTTGGACAGTTGATCCGCCCTGTCCCGGGCAAAAATAAGGGCCGGAATGTTAAACGACACCGGCAGCAGGTACTGTTTTCCGTCAATGTTCCCCAAATCCAGGAGCCGCTGGTAGAAGGAATCCCGAGACAAGCGGTCCTTTTTAAAAAGACCATCCAAGGGCCGGAAAAGCGACCGGGTGGAGACGCTTTTCAGCCAGCTTCCCGCCACAATATCCGGCCGGACCTCCCCATTTTCGGTCAGCTTTTGGGAAGGAGACTCAAAATACCGGGTCTCGATTTTATAAGTATCCTGGCTTGCGTTAAAATACTCCGCGTAGAGGGCAAATTCGGGCCGGTCGGTCCATAACACGGCCACCGCGGAACTCCTGAAAGCGCAGGAACCCAGGAATACCGCCGGAAACAGCAGAATAAGCCCCCAGCGCCCCCCAATTTGGGCGCGTTTCCGGCGCAAAGGGTTGTCCCTTGCGCGGCCGGGTGAATATAAAGCCGCCCCCTTGAAACGCTTGTAATTTAGCATCAATGGAAGTATAGTACTATGCGATGCAAATTCAAGATCCCCAGACCATCCGGCTCATTGAACGCATAGGCGAGCACTACCGGTCGAACATCGCCAACCGTTTCATCCGCCCCGCGCTGCTCCAGCTTCAAATAGACAACCAGGCCTGGAACCTCATCGAAATTTT
>JAIRNB010000339.1 GCA_031258265.1 Treponema sp.
GTTCCGCTCGATACGGGGGTCTTTGATGTGCTTGAAGAAGTCAATTAAGGGCGGTATAGGTTGATTGGTCATATTCCCCTCCAATCCGCACTTATCGACCGATTTCCTTTTCTCCTTTACGGGTTTTTATATGCGCTGGCCCTGGGGGACGCGGTTTGCCCCGGTGATTTTTTTGGCCTAAATTCGTATAATCATCCCCTATGTCAGATGCCGGTATTGTTGAACAGGGAAAAATTATTCCCGTCGCTATAGAAGATGAAGTCAAAACCGATTACCTAAACTACGCCATGTCGGTTATTGTGGCCCGGGCCCTGCCCGATGTGCGGGACGGTCTTAAGCCGGTACACCGCCGGCTTCTCTATTCCATGGACGATCTGGGGCTTCGGCCCAACGCGGCTACCAAAAAAAGCGCCCGTATTGTGGGGGATACCATGGGGAAGTACCATCCCCACGGAGACGCGGCCCTTTACGATGCCCTGGCCAGGATGGCCCAGGATTTTTCCCTCCGCTACCCCCTGGTTCACGGTCAGGGGAACTTTGGCTCCCTGGACGGGGACCCTCCGGCGGCGATGCGTTACACCGAGGCCAAGCTTTCCCGGGCCGGGGACGAGATGCTCCAGGACCTGGGGAAGGAGACGGTTGATTTTCTTCCCAACTTTGACGAAAGCCTTAAGGAACCGCAGGTCCTTCCCGCGGCGCTTCCCAATCTCCTGGTAAACGGGTCCAGCGGTATCGCGGTGGGTATGGCTACCAACATGGCCCCCCACAACATGAACGAGATTTGCGAGGCTGTCCGCGCCTATATCGACAACCCGGAGATCAGCATTGAGGAGCTGTCGCGTTTTGTTCAGGGGCCCGATTTCCCCACCGGCGGGGTTATCTTTGGCCGCCAGGGAATCCGGGATGCCTACATGACGGGCCGGGGGAAGCTTCTGATCCGCTCCCACTTTACGGTGGAGACCCTCAAGTCCGGCAAGGAACAGATTGTCTTTACCGATGTTCCCTACGGGGTCAACAAACTTACCCTGGTGGAGAAGATTGGCGCCCTGGCCAGGGAAAAGGCCATAGACGGAATCGCCAGTTCCAATGACGAATCGGACCGGGAAGGTATCCGGATCGTGGTGGAACTGAAGAAGGGAGCCATCCTCAAGGTGGTATTGAACCAGCTTTTCGCCAATACCCAGCTTCAAACCACCTTTGGGATCATCAACCTGGCCCTGGTCAACGGCAAGCCCCTCTGCCTTAACCTGAAAGAGCTGATCGGTTATTTTGTGGAACACCGGGTGGAGGTGGTCACCAGGCGTATCCGCTACGATCTTCGCAAGGCGGAGGAACGGGCCCATATCCTGGAAGGTCTGGTTATCGCCCTGGCGAATATTGACGAGGTGGTGGCGATTATCAGGGCTTCAAAGGATGTTGCCGCCGCCCGGCTTAAGCTGCAGGAACGTTTTTCCCTGTCGGAGGCCCAGTCCGAGGCCATTGTGGAGATGCGGCTGGGGCGGCTTACCAGTCTGGAAATCGAGAAGATTCAGCAGGAACTGGCGGAACTCAAGGTACAGATCGACTATTTTAAATCCCTGCTGGCGGATAAACAGAAACTCCTGGGGGTAATTAAGGACGAGACCCAAGCTGTGGCGGAACGTTACGGTGACAAGCGGCGCACGGAAATTGTGGCCGGGGAAGTGGAAAATATCAACATAGAGGACCTTATCAAGAAAGAGGAAATGATGATCCTTATCTCCAATCTGGGCTATGTGAAGCGGGTACCGGTTTCCAGCTACCGCAATCAGGGCCGGGGCGGCAAGGGCATGCAAAGCGCCAAACTGACGGAGGATGACTATATAAAGCAGATCTTCGTGGCTTCCACCCATGAGTACATCATGTTTATCACCAGCGCGGGAAAGGCCTACTGGATGAAGGTCCATGAACTTCCCGAAGGGAGCAGAACCAGCAAGGGGGTCCATATCAAAAGCCTCTTAACCGTTTCTCCCAACGAGGATATTACCGCCATCGTAGCCTTAAAGGACTTTAACCCGGCGGCCGGCTATCTCTTTATGGGGACCGCCCGGGGGGTGGTGAAAAAGGCGGCGGTAAGCGAATTTTCCAACGCCAAGACCCGGGGGATCATCGCCATCAACCTGGACGAGGGGGATAAGCTGGTAAGCGCCCTCCTGACCGGCGGTTCCGATGAGGTGGTCCTTATATCCCGCAAGGGCCAGGCCCTGCGGACCGGGGAAGACCATGTCCGCCCCATGGGGCGGAGCAGCCGCGGGGTTTCCGGCATAAAACTGGGCAGCGATGACGAACTGACGGGCCTTCTCAGGGTGGCGCCGGAGGAGAAGATGCTGGTCCTTTCCGAATACGGCTACGGCAAGCGGGTAGATTTTTCCGAATTTTCGAGCCATGGCCGGGGCACTGGGGGCCAGCGGATCTACACGGTGACGGAGAAGACCGGGGAGATTGTGGGCTGCGTTAATGTGCAGGACGACGAGGAGATCATGTGCATCACCAGCCAGGGGAAATCTATTAAGCTTAAGGCGGCGGATATACGGGTCATGGGACGCAGCGCCCAGGGGGTGCGAATTCTCAGCATCGACAAGCCGGATTTTGTAATCGGCCTTGACCGCATCGTCAAAGAGGAGGTCTAAGCCCCATGTTCTTTGATTACTACTACCTGGTGCTGGTAGTTCCCACGATTATCCTTTCCATTTGGGCCCAGGTGCTGGTTAAATCCACCTTTGCCAAATATTCCCGGATTGACTGCGCTAGGCATATCAGCGGCCGGGAAGCGGCGGAACTGCTGCTGCGGGCCAACCGGATAACCGGCGTCAAGATAGAGGCGGTAGGCGGTTCCCTGACGGATCATTACGATCCGGGGACCAGGGTCCTCCGCCTCTCCCAGCCGGTCTACGGAAAAACCTCCATCGCCGCCGTGGGAGTGGCGGCCCATGAGACAGGCCACGCCATCCAGCATGAACGATCCTGGGCCCCCCTGGCCCTCCGCAGTACCCTGGTGCCGGTGGCGAATATCGGCTCCTCCTTTGGGCCCTGGATCGCCATGGCGGGGCTTATTTTTGCTATCGATCCCCTGATAAACATTGGGATCATCCTCTTTGGAGGGGCGGTGCTGTTCTACATTATCACCCTGCCGGTGGAATTCAACGCCTCCGGGCGGGCCCTGGCCATCCTGAAAAGCAACAATATCCTAAGCCCGGAGGAACTGCGGGGAGTGCGGAAGGTCCTGAGCGCGGCGGCCCTTACCTATGTGGCCTCCGCCCTTACCGCCCTGATGAGCTTCCTCAGACTTATCCTCCTTTCCCGAAGCCGCCGGCGCTAATAAGTTGTTCAAAAACTTCGGTTTTTGAACAACAACCGCTTAACGAACCGCTTAAGGTCCAATGTCACGGCGCTAGTAAATCTATGAATTGGGCGCATCCGGCGCATGGTTGTCGCTTGCGCGACAATTTCAAGAGGGGACCGGGAGGGGCCGAAACCGCCGGAAATACGTCCAAATTATCTAAACATTCTTCACCAAACGTGAAATTGCCGCTAAGGCGGTGGCTTGTTATGTTCATTTTTTCATGATATACTTGGCAAAATGAACGTAAAGGATGGCGGATATGTTGAAAAAAACGGCGATTTGGGGTTTCACTGCGGCTTTGCTCCTGGCGCTGGGGGGCTGCGCCCCCAAGGAAAATAAGCAGGTGATCATCTACACCAGCACCGAGGATTTTCGCACCGAACACATGCAGCAGCTTTTGAAGGAAAAATTTCC
>JAIRNB010000347.1 GCA_031258265.1 Treponema sp.
CCCCCCAGGACACGGCAAAGCGGCGGCCTGGGAACAGTACCGCCGGAGGGGGGAGAAATCGCAATACGTTGAGTACGACTATGAATGAGGGGGATAAACAGGCCGGGACACCCGGCTTATCATTATTTAGGCGGCACAAAATGGGGGAGGGGGCGGTAAACGTGTTATTCAAGTGAGGCATCTCCTTCCCGGTTTTCATAAAAAACAAACCCCTTTCACCAAAATAGGATTTTCTAAGATCCTTAGTCCTAAAATTACACCAATATCAAAAATAAATCAAGGGGTTTGTGAAAAAAATATTAAATTTTTAATTTGTATCCCCCTGGTTAGGGGGGGCCAGAATTTACCTCCGCGCCCAGGGATTGGGGTACTTGGGGTAAAACCCGTAAACGCTGCCCGCCAAGCGGGGCGTTGCGGGGCGGAAAGCCTCCGGCCCTGCCCCGCAGAGGGGGTAACGGAATAGACCGCAGGGCCAAAGCGCAGGTTTGGCCCGAGGACTATGAAGTGGGGGGGAGGCTTCCCCCCGTAGGTCTTTATGCCCGGTAGACCCGCCAGTTGATGCCGTAATGGTGGACCCGCAGCCCCATCTGGCGTTCTGAAATCCCCAGGCTCCGGGCGGCGGCGGCCATGTTCCCGCCGGTCATTTTGAGGGCCTCCATGATCATTTCCTTTTCCAGCCGGGAAAGGGCCGCCTCCAGGGTGGTGGTGGGGGCGGTATTGCTGGAAGCGGCGGTCTGGAGGGTGGGTGGAAGGTTGTAGGCGTGTATTACCTGATCGCCGCTTAAGATCACCGCCCGTTCGATGCAGTTTTCCAGTTCCCGGACGTTTCCGGGCCAGCTATGGCTGGTGAGAAGGTCGATGGCGGGGGCGGAGATCCGGCGGATCCGCTTGCCGTTCTTTTCCCCGTATTTTCCCGCAAAGTGATCCGCCAGCAGCATGATATCGCTTTTTCGTTCCCGCAGGGGGGGAATCCGCAGGGGAAAGACGTTAAGGCGGTAGTAAAGGTCCTCCCGGAAGCGGCCGGCCTTAACTTCGTCTTCCAGGTTCCGGTTGGTGGCGGCGATAAGCCGGACATCCACCTTTATGGTGCTGGTTCCCCCCACCCGTTCCAGTTCCCTCTCCTGAAGCACCCGGAGCAGTTTAACCTGAATCTGGGGGGGGGAGTTCGCCGATCTCGTCCAGGAAAATGGAACCGGAATGGGCAAGCTCGAAACGGCCCTTCCGCTGGGCGGTGGCGCCGGTGAAGGCCCCCTTTTCGTGGCCGAAAAGTTCACTTTCTATGATGGATTCCGGCAGGGCGGCGCAGTTCAGTTTTACCAGGGGGCCGGCGGCCCGCCGGGAAAGGCGGTGGAGTTCCGCGGCCACCAGTTCCTTTCCGGTCCCGCTTTCCCCGGTGATCAGCACTGTCGCTTCGCTGGGAGCCACCTGGCTTAGCATATTGTAAACCTCCCGCATGCTGCTGGAGGTCCCGATGATCCCGCTTTCCGGGGCAATCCTTCCGCCCTGGCCCCAGCCGGCGCTGTTCTCGATAAGGTCCGCCTCCTCCCCCTCACGGTGAAGCCGGAACTGCTCCTCCATGATCCGCTCCCGGAGTTTGGCGGAATCCGAAATAATCAGGGAGACCTTTTCCAGGAAGGAACGGTCCCAGGCCATCCGCCGACCGCCGTCTTCCCCCTGAATCCGCCGTTCCGCGCTAAGGGTGCCGATCACATTACCCCGGGAACGAATGGGGACGCAGTAGTAACTTAGGCCCTCCATATCTTCCTGCCGGCGGTTCCCCGCCCGGTTAAGAAAATGGGGCTCCCTGGCAAGGTTGGACACCACGATAGGGGCGCCGGTCTCAAACACCCGGCCCACAAGACCTTCCCCCAGCCGGTAAACGCCCCGCCGCTTCTCTTCCGCGTTCAAGCCAAAGGCTTCCTCCACCTTTAGAACCCCGGTAGCCCGGTCCAGAAGGGTTACCATACCCCGGTTAAGGCCGGCGCGGAATTCCATAAGGCTTAAAAGGGGCCCCAGGGCGGTCCGCAGTTCCACATATTTGTCGAAAGTCCGGGCAATGTCAAAGAGAAGCTCCAGTTCCGCCCGTTCCCACTCGGCTTCCCGCAGGGCGGACGATGCCTCAACGCCGGCCATTCCGGCAGGGGAGAGTTCCGGGGCAGGGGACGAAACAGGGGACGTTTCCACGACAGCGGGCTGCATAAAAAAATACAATATTACGTTTATGTAGGAAATGCAACCAGGTTCAGCGGCTTCTTTCTTCCCTCGTCCAGGAGCCTGTGTATCTATAAATTTTATAAGGGGTTATAAGGGGGGGCCCGCTACCCCGGACAAACGGGACCCCCGGGGTCCCTAGCCCGTAGTCGTGCGCGTTTACCCTGGCCCCCCCTTCACTCCATACCCGCGGGGGTGGGTCCAAGCTGGAGTTTCGCAAAAGCAAGCCGTAGGCTTGCGCGAAACTCCGGAAATAACCGCGTCAGCGGTTATTCCGCTACCCCCCTATATGCACAGGCGCATTAGTGCAAATTGGTGACTGACACCGCTGGCCGCCTATATGCACAGGCGCATTAGTCCGGGCGCGGCCAACAAACTCCTAAGCCGGGCAGGCTTTTACAAAGGCGGCGAATATCTTTTCGCTGCTCTCCCAGGCCAGGGCCATCTCCGGGTGCCACTGGAGGGCCCAGACAAAGGCCCTGTCCCTCATGCGGACCGCCTCGACAAGGCCGTCTTCGGCCCTGGCCATGACTTCAAGGTCCGGGGCCAGGGATGCAATTCCCTGGTGATGGCTGCTGTTGACCTCCAGCCTGTCCTGTCCCAGCAGGGTGTGGAGGGGGGTTCCCGGATTTATCTGTAAGCCGTGGGCCGGTTTATCGTAGGGGGGCTTCTGGCGGTGGAGTCCCGCGCCGGGCTTAAACTGGGCGGCCAGGTCCTGGTACAGGGTCCCCCCCAAAAGGACGTTGAAAAGCTGGATACCCCGGCAGATGCCCAGGACCGGCTTATCCTGTTCCAGTACGGCAATGGAAAACAAAAGCCTTTCCATCCGGTCCCGGGGCGCACAGACCGGGCCGCAGAGGGCTGATGCTTCTTCGCTGTAAAGGCCGGGGGAAACATCCTGTCCCCCGGTAAAAAGGAAAGCCCCGCAGAGCCCGCTTAGCTGCCGCAGGGTTTCTTCTTCGGCATCCAGGGGCAGCATAAGGGGCAGTCCCCCCGCCCGGCTTATCCCTTCCATATAGCCAGGCAGCATCCAGAGGCTGTTTTTGTCTTCGTCCCACAGGGGTACAACGCCAATTAATGGTTTTGTCATGGTTTTTGATTATTGGCGGCTTTCCCGCGGGACTACAAGGCCGTTCCAGCAATTTCTCAGTTTAAATATTCTAACTTCGGCTGTATGGCTTTCGTTCCAGCTCAACGCGCAAAAAGCGCGTTGAGTCGCGCGCGCCCTGGGGCTGAGAAATTAAGGCCGTACCCTGCGTGCACTGCTCCGGCTAAAGCCGGAGCGCGGCAGTTTAATTTGGGGGGCTTTATTGGCACTCGTCAATGCCACAATGGTTTAATATACAACCTACGGTTGCCCGTTCCGGGCTATGCGGTTCCATATTTGTTAATATACAGCCTTCGGCTGCCTTCTTCGCGCAAGGGATTGGAGGGGCCCGAAGGGGCCACCGCAGTCCCGCCGGAGGCGGGACGAGGAGGCCGGAGCGGGTAAGGGACCCGCGGAGCCCCGGAAAGCCCGGTCCCCGTCCCCGGAGGGGCGGGGATGCGCCCAAATTCCAATACAAAACCCACATATTTAATCGTGTTGGAATAGCTCTCCTAAAAACCGGCAGTACGGCGGCCGGAATCTGTATGCTGCGTTGACATACAATCCCCGCAGGCATAAGCTTAAATTATGAATATTTCCACTTACACCGTTAAACCAAGGCTTCCGGCTCCCTTAAAACCCCTGGAAGAGATAGCCCGTAACCTCTGGCTGTCATGGAATTACGA
>JAIRNB010000035.1 GCA_031258265.1 Treponema sp.
GACCGGGCTATCCGCTCCAATTCCTCAGCTTTACCTGCGGTAAAGCCTCCGGTATTTCCGCTTCTATCCCTTGCGCGATAAGAGCAGCCGAAGGCTGTATATTAGACAATGCGGCATCGCATAGCGCCAATAATTTCCCAGTGTTGAACTAATGCGGCCAAGCTTTAGCTTGGCCAGTGCGCGCGCGGCACAACGCGCGAAGCGCGTTGTGCTGGAACAAAAGCCACAAGCCGAAGGCTGTATATTAGACAATGCGGCATCGCATAGCGCCACCGTATGCCCCCAAATTGAAAAATGCGCCCCCGGCTGGGGGCATACGCGGCATCCACCGTAAGAGGGGGTAACGGAATAGACCGGACCCCCAGCCGGGGAGGACTATGAAGTGAGGGGACCGGCAGCGAAGCTGCCGCGACTTCCCCCTTATAAAAAACAGGATCGATTCGCCGGGAAACCGGGCTTGGAAGCGGGGGAGCCTTGTACTATACTTCAATGATACAGGGCTATTACTAGGGCGGGGGGAGTAAAATGCCGGATGGAGTGTGGTATGAAACGGACACTGCTTTTCGCTTCCCTCCTGGGATTGCTGGGCTTTACTCTTTATGCTCAAAACGGCGGGTCCGCCGGGAAAACTGCCAACGGCGCTCAGAACACCGGTAATGTAAATAATTCCACATCACGATCCCGTGGTCCCAACGCCCGGGTGACGGTTACTCCCGGTCCCCAGGGTCTTCCCACGGTGGATAGTTCCGCTTCGCTCTGGCCTCTGGGGCCGGCGCTGGAGGAAAATCTAAATTTTTGGCTGAACGGGATTCCGCAGAACGGAGGGAACGGCGGGGACCAGTCTTCCCAACCGGTGGTTCAGGATTCCCGGCCCCGGACTTCGGGCCAGTCAAAGCCGTCTTTTGAGCCGCCTCCCATGGGCGGCTTGCCTTCCCTTGGGGCCCCCCGTCCCGGCGGGCGGGAGGCGGTTTCCATGAATCCGGATGTGGCGCCCCCGGATTCCCGGGTCCAGCGGGACCGCTCCCCTGCCCCGGAGGAGATCCCCGCGGGGGAAGTTCCCCAAACCCAGGGGCGGAACGGGACCCCGCCCCGGCAAAACGGGGAAACCGCCGGGGAGCAGCCGGTATCCCGGCCGCAAAATGACCAGTCAAGCGTCCGTTTTTCCCAGGCCCTAACCCAAGCTCCGGGGCAGAACAGGCAAGATTCCCCAATTCAGACCCAAACTCAAACCCGAACTCAAACCCAGACCCAGGCTACGCGGTCTTCCCCGGCCCGGCAGGATACGGCCCCCGCCAGGAAAGTTGTGGTGGTCCCTTCGCCGGTCCATTACGACCGTGCGGGCCGCCGGGTTATCGATCCAAGCTGGCAGGAAACCATGTACCGGATGATCCAGGCTGAAAAAAACGCCTCCGCCCCGGCGGGGGTCCAGGCTGAGGACCGGGAACAGACGGGGCAGGACGCGGAGCGGAATGGGAATTTAAACGGGACGGGAAACGAGACGCCGGGGCGGGAAACAATTATTGTGGTTCCCGGTCCCGCAATATGGCGGATTCGGGGAATCCTTACGGCGGCCAAGGGCATGCTTGCCCTGGAAGATGACGATGGGGTCCTTTGGTATCTGCCGGGCCTGGATCGTTACATTGGTTTTATCGATGGCCTTGACGCCGGTGAGGAAGCGGCCCTGGAAGGTTACGCGCCGCCCAGGGGTTCTTCGCAGGAACGGTACTTCCAGGCCATTAGACTCTTTCTTGATGAAACGGCCTACGATCTTACGATACCCCCTTATGGAATCCCCATTCCGGCCCAGGGCCCCGGCGGGCAGACTACGATAATCCGGGAAGTGGAACGCCGGGGCGGTAACCAGGACCAGCGGGGGCAGCCGGCCCGGACAGGGCGGAATACGGGCGGCCAAAGCAGAGCCGATTCGGCAAGCAGGTCCCGGCGGGACTGGTACGATGATCCCCCGGCAAACACGGGGCCGGTGGGGGATCGGCGCGACTCGGATGGCTGGGACGATGAACCGCTTGTCCGGGGCAGGACCGGCCAGGAAAAGCCCCGGAAGGGCCCCGCGTCTCCTCCGGCCTGGGAGCATAGCCATAAAAGCCCCTGGGCCCCCCCACCCAGCGTCCTGGAATTTGAGATGGACTACGGTTCTATCTGGCGGGAGGACGAGGCAAAGCGGAGACAACGGGAACGGGACAGCCGGGAAATTTGGTATTAGCGGGTTGATTATACTAAATTACCGGATAAGAGAGAAAACGCGAAGAAGAATATTACCCAGCCAGAGATGCTCAAAGGAATACGAAAGATAATGTAAGCTCGCCAAATTTAAACTGTTAATAAATTTTTCGACACAAATTTTTTGTTTACTGTAGTGAAAAGATTATTGGATTCCATTTTCTTAAATATCAATTTGAATCCCGAAAAATTTGGAGTGCCAGTCTGACATGGTGGCAGAAGGGACACATGTGACGCACTGCACTTTTACCTGGAGGGCCAGTAGGAGGACACCTATTACCATGGCCCATTCCCGAAGTGATTTTAGGTAAACTTACTGTTTGACTGCTCCCGCCGTTAGGCTGCTTACAAAATATCTTTGTAAGAACAGGAAAATTAGAAGCAAGGGGATACTGGATACAATGCTGGCTGCCATTAGTTCATTCCATTCAATCTTGTAAAACCCATTCATTTGGGCAATTCCGACCGGTAGCGTTTTAAGGCTGTCATTACTGATAAGAATCAGAGCAAACATGTACTCATTCCACCCATGAATAAAGGCGTAAATGGTTGCGGAAATCAATCCCGGCAAGGTAAGGGGCAGAATAATTTGGAAAAAAGTTCTGAGCCGACTGCACCCGTCAATAAGGGCTGCCTCGTCTAGTTCCTTTGGGATAGTCTCAAAATAACCCATCATCATCCAGGTAAGCAGTGGAATAGAAAAGGATGTATACACTACCACCAATCCTGAAAGCCTATTGATAAGGTGGATGGTTTGAAGAACTTTATAATAAGGGATAAGCAGCATTATAGCGGGAAACATTTGGGTGACTAGCAGAAACGACAGAAAAGTTCCTTTGCCCCGAAACCTGAACCGGGAGCTTCCATAACCCGCCAGGGTTGAGAAAAATAGCGCACATAATGTGGAAAAGACAACCACGATAAGGCTGTTTTTTAACCACAAAAACATATCGTAATTTTTCCAAATGCTCAGATATGCTTGGATAGTCGCGTTCCCGGGAATAATATTGACCCGGGAAGACATAATCTCTACCATGGTTTTTAATGAGGTTGATAACATCCACAAGATAGGAATGGATACCGCGAACACTCCGTAAAATAACACAATGTATACAATGGCTTTGCCGGAGGAAGCTTTTCTTCGGGCAGATAAACTATTCATTTCTCAATAATCTCCTATAAGTGACACCGATGACAGCGCAAATAACAAACACAATTCCCGCTCCCGCCGCCGCAGGCCCCCATTCGAAATACTGAAACGCCCGTTTATATATTTCTATGCTGGCAATCATGGTTGCGTTGCCGGGTCCTCCTTCGGTCAGCAGATTAACCATGGTAAAGTGTTTGAACCACCATACCGTATCAAGAATCAAAGTAACGGTCAGTACAGGCTTTAAACCGGATAAGGTTACATGCTGGAATTGCTGGGTCTTGGTACAGCCGTCAATGGCTGCCGCCTCATATAAATCTTGAGATATAACTTGCAGGCCGGCCAGTATCTGGATCATAATCAAAGGATAACCCTTCCAGATACACGTTATCAAAACGGCAATAAACGCCGTTTTGGCGCTAGAAAGCCAGAGTATTGGTTCGTTAATAAGATTCATCTGCAGCAATATGCCATTTATTAAGCCGTAATTAGCGTTGTAAAGCCATTTCCAATTAAGCGCCACCACTACATCAGGAAAAAGCCAGGGCAAAAGAAGCAATGCCCTAAAAAGAGTTCGGAATTTAATCTTAGCGTTTAAAGCAAGAGCATATACAAAGCCAAAGAAAAAATGGCCAGCGACCACAATAATAGTAAACATGAAGGTCCGGCCAATGGCCTGCACGAAAATACCATCCGTTAAAGTGTACAGGTAGTTTTTAAATCCCACAAAACTCCAGCGATTTACCAGGTTAGTATTGAAAAAACTAATGAATATGCCATAGCAGAGGGGATATATCAATAAAAAAAACATGGTCAACGCGGCGGGAACGACAAAAAAATAGGCATTCATTTTATCTTTCAGGAATGGATTCATCGTCTTCAAAACTTATCCTCCTCAGCGTAAAACAGAGAACCCCGGTACGGTATGTAATGAGGCCCCCTGTTCGTCAGCGATTATTCATATTTTTTAATTATTGCCAAAACTCTTTGTTGGGCCCGGGCGGAAGCCTCGTCAATGCTTATACCATTGGCAATGGTGTTTTGATACGCCTCGCCCATCACATCTGACAGCTCGCTGTAGCCAGGGTGCAGAGGCAGGGGCTGGGCCCATTTTTCCGCTTCAAGGTAGCCTTCAAAGGCGGGTGTCTTAAACTCAGCAGCATTAGTCAGAGCAGGCTTGGTTGGTGTCCGGCCGGAGACTGTGATAAATCCAAGCATGTTGTCATCCTGATACATGAATTTAATCCACCGGGCGGCGGCTTGCTTGTTCCTGGACTTGGCATAGATGGCATAACCGTTTAACCCAAGCTGAGAATAATGATTCGTGTCTCTGGGAATGAGGCAGCTCCCCAGTTTTCCTCTTAATTCAGGGGCTTGGGCATAAATAGTTCCAATAGCGTTAGAGCCGGTGATCATCATGCCGGCCAGGCCAGAAGCTATTTGCTGAGAGGCCTCGGGATAACCAGTTTCAATGACCCCTGGGGGAACGATTTTATCCACATTGGCAAGATCAGTAAACAGTTTAAGGGCTTCCTTGAATTTAGGCGATCCAATATCGGTCGTCCAACTTCCATCTGGTTTTTGATACAGTTCATTGACACCGAAAGTTCTTACAATTTGGAGAAAACGGCTCGCGGCTGAGCCATTACGCATGGCAAGCATGGCAAAGCCATAGCGATCCGGCCTACCGTCGCCGTTTAGATCTTCGGTAAAAGCCTTGCCGACATCACGAAAATCTTTCCAGGTTACCGGGGGTTTAAGTCCCTTTTCCTGAAGCCAGTCATAGCGGTAGATCATCGCCTGGGGGGTAGCGTAGAATGGGAGGTATGTTAGCACATCGCCCACCATACAGTCATCAAGGGCTATCTTGGAGTATTCCGCCAGTTCTTGAGGGGTCCATAAATTTTTGATGTCTTCCACAATTTCTAGTTCCACAGCTCTGGCGGTATATCCGCTGTTCATAAAAAAGACATCAGGGAGATCCGATGCAGTGGCTTGTGCAGTCATCTTGGCCCAAAGGTCGTTCATGGGAATTCCGATGAATTCAAGTTTGATATCCGAATTTTGCACCTCAAACTTTTTGGCTATTGCCATTTCAAGGCCGGACTCAGGATTTTCTGTCTGCCAAACCGACATAATTTTAACGGTGGTTGTACCCGAGGAACTGGTATCGTTCTTCCCCCTGGCGAATGCGGATCCTCCGATCAAGGACAGAACCAATAAAAAATAAATCAACCTTCTCATTTTCTTCCTCCAGAAAAAAAATTAAAACCGAAAGACTTCCGGTTTGATTACTTGTTTGGTAGTGGACTGATGTAATTTTTGGTGATGTTCCGTAACGCCTCCAGGTAAACATCCCGGGATCCAGCCATAAGATGTTGTTCGATAATCTCAACGGCATTTTCCCATTTTTGCATGATACAGTCGCCCAGGACCTTGTGTTTCCGGTAGATCTCCCTGACAGGCACATGGGAACCATTGATCATAATGATTTCCTGTATTAGGCCGGGGGCGGTCTTCCATGCGTGAAAAATGGCCCGGTTTCCGGCCATTTCGAACATAGCCACATGGATGTTAAAGCCCAGGGCGGCCATTTGAACCGGATCCGCTTGTTCCTCCTGGGAATTTTCCTGATTCGTGCTTTTTAGGACAGTTATAAGGGGGGAGAAGTCTACATCGTCCTTGTCATGTAGCGTTTCCATGGCCTTTTTTTCCAGGTACAGCCGCATGTCAACTACGTCTTTTTCACTGATCCCAATAACCTTTACCCGACCGTTACCTTCATCTTCCACCAATCCCTCCATTTCCAGTTTGTACAGGGCCTGGGATACGGAGCCCCGGCTGACTTTGTATTGTTCGGCAAGATTCGCTCGTTTTAAGTGGGTTCCACTGAGGAGCTTCCGGGTAAGGATATCTTTCCGCAGGGAGATAAGTACATTCAAGGAAGCTGACGAATGGACCAGCATACTATTTAGCATACTTCAATTAAAACACGGTCTTGCTGTACTGTCAACAAATTAAATAAAATGTTGACAATTCAATGCTTTCACCCTGATATAAGTATTGTATTGTGGAGAGTACACTATACATAGTGTTATAATTAGGTCCATGACGCTATATATGGGAAAACTGGCTGAATAGTTGCCAAACTTTTAATATAATCAACCTACCAGTGGAAATTTCAAAGGACTTTTTCGGCTGACTTTCGTTAAAGCCGGGAGATGGGATTTCACGGTCCCGCCTTACATCTCAAAAAATTCATGCAGGAACAGGGCCGCCGCCTGGGCTACGTTAAGGCTTTCGATGTTCCCTGTGCCGGGAATCCGGGCCAGGACGGAACACTGCTCTTTTATTTCCGCCGGCAGCCCCGTCTCTTCGTTTCCCACCACCAGGGCGATGCCGGGACGGCGCTGAAGTTTCAAAGCGGCGCCCCGGTCTTCGATGATGCCGCCCAGGTCCCGGACGCGCCGGCGGGCCCGGGGGTCCGCGCCGACGGTGACAATCCGCGTTGAAGCGGCCCGGAGAAACGCGGCGGTGCTGCGGACCTTCCTGAAAACGACATGCTCCATGCCGCCCTCGGCAACCCGGTAGGCGCTGGTACTAAGGCGGGCTTCCTGGTCTTCCCCGCTGAGGATCACAAAGTGGGCTTCAAAAAAGGCGGCGGCCCGGACGATGGCCCCCAGGTTATGATCGTTTCCCACCGAATGGAGGACGACCCCCGTCTTCCCCTCCGCCGCCCATAGCTCCAGATCGGCTTCAACGGCCCCCGGCACGGCGGGTTCTTCTATCATCGCCACCACCCCCTGGTGCCGGTTGCTTTTGCAGAGCCGTTCAAGCTCCTCGTCATCGCAGATTTTATAAGGGTACTTCTTCTCCGCCAGATACTTGCAGACCTTAAAAAAGAGTTTTAGCCGGTCTTCCCGCAAAAAAAGACGGTTGAT
Source organism: Treponema sp. (assembly GCA_031258265.1). Taxonomy (GTDB): domain Bacteria; phylum Spirochaetota; class Spirochaetia; order Treponematales; family Breznakiellaceae; genus JAISFT01. The sequence continues at coordinate 7,330 of JAIRNB010000035.1, forward strand.
TGATTCAGGATGAAATTCCCCCAGGGCCAATGCCGCATTGATCCCGCAGACGGCCAATTCATTGGTAAGGCGGTTTCGCACCGGATAAATATAGCATATAATTAGAGCATGTCCATAATGTAGACACATTATGGACATACCCCCTTAAAAAATGCACTTTGCGTACCATTTTGGTACAGGCGGATTTAGGCAAATCCGCCGGGAGCAAATGCAAGTTCTGTCCGCAAAGTAACCGACTTTGTGGACAGATACTAAATTTAAGGGGAAAAAATGGGGAACCATAGCTGCAAATGGGAAAACCCGGAAGCCACAGGAGGAAATGATGGCAAAAAAACTAAAATATGGAATCGTTGGATGCGGTGGAATAGCAAATCAAAAGCACCTGCCGGCTATCGAGAATCTTGAAGACGCGCAGGCCGTCGCCTTTTGCGACATCATCGTTGAAAGGGCGGAAAAGGCCAACCGGGATTTTGCCGAAGGCAAGGGGAAAGTTTTTGCCGATTACCGGGAACTTATCAAGGAAGACCTGGACGCGGTTTTCGTGCTTACCCCCAATATTTCCCATGCGGAAATTTCCATCGCCGCCCTAAAGGCGGAAAAGAATGTACTCTGTGAAAAGCCAATGGCAAAGACCTACGCCGATGCCCAGCGTATGCTTGAGGCCAAGAACAAAAGCGGCAAGCTTCTTACCATTGGTTATCAGAGCCGTTTCCGGCCGGACAGCCTGTTCCTAAAAGCCGAATGTGACGCCGGCACCCTGGGGGAAATTTACTTTGCCAAGGCCACGGCCCTGCGGCGCCGGGCGGTTCCCACCTGGGGGGTATTCCTGGATGAGGAAAAACAGGGGGGCGGCCCGCTTATCGACATCGGCACCCATGCCCTGGACCTTACCCTTTACATGATGAACAATTATGAGCCCGCCTATGCGGTAGGTACTACCTATCACAAATTCAATAAAGAAAAAAAGACCGGCAACGCCTGGGGAGACTGGGATACCAAAAAATTTACCGTGGAGGATTCGGCCTTTGGTTTTATCGTAATGAAAAACGGGGCTACCATCATTCTGCAGTCAAGCTGGGCCCTGAACACCACCGAAGTCCGGGAGGCGGTAACAACCCTCTGCGGTACTAAGGCGGGGGCGGATATGCCCAAAGCCGGGAGTCTGATAATCAACGGCGTCAAAAATGGCCGCCAGTACACGCTAAGTCCGGCGGACGGCGGGGCGGCGGCCTTCTACGAGGGATTGGCCGTAAAGGATACGGACCTGGAGGCCCAGACCTTTGCCAAGGCGGTCCGGGGCCAGGGAAAACTCTGCATCCAGCCGGAAGAGGCGGCGGTGGTAACCCAAATTTTGGAGGGGATCTACGATTCCGCCAAAACCGGGAAACCCCATTATTTCTAATTTTTAAGGAAGCCGGGGCCGTCATTCCCCGGTTTAAGGAAACAGCCTTGTACACCGAACGGCTTTACTACGATTACGCCGCGCCGGAACCGTATCCCGCGGAGATTCGTGAAATACGTCTCCAGGGGGACCGGGCGGCGATCCTTCTGGACAGGACCATCTTCTACCCCGAAGGCGGAGGCCAGGAAGCGGACCGGGGCAGTATCAACGGAGTCCCCCTCCAGGACGTGAAAGAAGCCCCCGCGGCCGGCGGCGGCGGGGAGGAGATCCTCCACATCGTTTCCGCCGCGGACGCGGAAACGATGAAACCCGGTCCGGCCTCCCTGGTTTTGGACAGCCGCCGCCGCCGGGATTTTACGGTGCAGCACAGCGCCCAGCATCTGCTTTCCGGGACGATCCTCCGCCTCACGGGGAACTACACCGTTTCCATGCGCCTGGGGGCGGAGACCTGTACCATAGATGTGGACGCCCCGGAACTTTCCGCGGATACCCTGGCCCGGGTCGAAGACGCGGCGGCGGACGCCATCGAAGCCGGCGCGCCGCTGCTTATTCACCTCTGTCCCCCGGAGGATATAACAAAATTCCCCCTTAGAAAGGTTCCCCCCCAGGGGGAGGATGTGATCCGGGTGGTGGAGATCGCCGGTTACGATTTTTCCCCCTGCTGCGGTACCCACTGCGAATCCACCGCCCAGATAGGACTTCTGCGGATTCTGGGGGCCGAACGCTACAAGGGCATGACCCGCGTTACTTTTATAGCCGGCCGCCGGGTGCTGGCCCAGAGCCGTCTTCTGTGGCGGAACGGTGAAACTATTTCCCGCGCCCTCAAGGTCCCGGTAATGGACAGCGGCGCGGGTGTTCTGGCTTTCCTGGAACGGAACGCCGCCCTGGAGCAGGAACTCAAGGCCCTGCGGGAGGCGGCGGCGGAACAGAAGGCGGAGGCCCTGCTTGTCAGGGCCCGCAGCCTGACAGACCCGCCTTCCGGGGAATCATCGTCCCGGTCCGCAAAAGTTCCCCTGGTGGCCGAAATTTACAACGCAAGTTTCGATGAGATTCTCCGTATCGGCAGGGCGGCGCAGAAACAAACCTCCGCCGTACTGCTGCTTGCCTCCAGGGACGAAAAAAAATTCGCCGCCTTCTGCTCCGGCAAGGGAACGGATCTCCGCTCCCTCTTAAAGACAGCCCTGGAGGAAAACGGCGGCAAGGGCGGAGGGGGGGCAGGTTTTTTCCAGGGGGTGTTTGAAACCGTCCCCGCGCTGGAAAGCTTCCTTGGCAATATGATATGATCAGGTTGTGATAAGGAAAAAAACATACCGCCGCCCTCCCGGCAGAAAATATCAAAAAAAACGGCAGAAAGGAAAAACCCCATCGGGGCTTATTTTTTGGGCGGCCTTTTTAATTTTTATCACCGGTCTTTTTTTCATCAACCGGGATCATATTCTGGACAGCCTTGAGAAGACGCAGTTTCTGGAAAAGTTTTTCCCCTCCGGGCAGGCGGGGAACCCTGTTGAGGAACGGCCCGCGTTAAGCCAAAATCCCGTGAACCGGGAAGCGGAAAGGGTCCCCCAGCCGGCTGTGGAAACCCCGCCCAATCCCCCCCCGGCGCGGGGGCCCGCGCAGCCGGGAATCGTCCAAAGTCCCCCCCAGCCCATCGAACAGCGGGATTCCCCGCCGGAGCTTCCACGGCGTCCGGTGGAATCTTTTACTGAACAGGCCCTTTACTTTATCCGCGTGGAAGATGACGGCACGATTATCCGGACTAAGACAACGCGCCGTATCCCCGTGTCGGGGACCCCTTTACAGGATACCCTGGAGGCCCTTATCGCCGGTCCCGGCGCGGAAGAGGAAAACCGGGGTACAATATCCCTTATCCCGCCGGAAACCAGGGTTTTAAGCGCCGTCATCGAGGGGAATACCGCCCGCATCAACTTTAGCGAGGAATTTCAGTACAACACCGCCGGTATGGAAGGTTTTGCCGCCCAGCTTACCCAAATTATCTGGACCGCCACGGAATTCCCCAATATCAAGGATGTACAAATACTTATTGAAGGCAACAGGGTCGATCACCTGGGGGAGGGCCTCCCAATCTGGGGGCCCCTGGACCGGCAAAGCCTTTAAGCCCGCCGGGTTTGGGAAAACCCCGGAAAGCCGTCCGTCTACATTATGGAGCCTGTCCCAAAACTAATTGACTGTGCGCTACCGCGCACGGTTTTGGGCCAGGCTTGCGGCCAACGCCGCTTGACAGTTTTTCAGGCTTTTAGCCTTACAAAACTGCGAATTTCAAGGCTGCCTTCCCAAAACTGAAGTTTTGGGGAAGCCTCTATGGGCAGACTCTAATCCGCAAAAGATTTAAGGCCCGGCCCGTGTCCTGATCTATCTCCGCCAAGACCCCCTCCACCGCGCAGGGCCCCTCTTTTGCGCATTCCATACGGTAAAGAACCTGGTTCCGGGCCCGGTCCAGGCAGATAGCCGTATCCATGCCGATAACCGCATTGGTCACGCCGGTCATGCCAAGATCGGTGATATACCCCGTACCCTGGGGCAGAACCCGCTCATCCGAAGTTTGCACATGGGTGTGGGTACCGGCCACCAGGCTTACCTTGCCGTCAAGGTAGTAGCCCAGGGATTCCTTTTCCCTGGTGGATTCCGCGTGGAAATCTACCAGGGCAAGGGCCCCGCAGCACAGCGCCGGGCCGTTTTCCCCTTCAAAAGCAGGCAGTTCCCCCTGGACCGAATAAAGGGGATGCCTGTCGCCCTTTCCGTTCCACTGGGATTGTATGATAAGATCGGCGGTGTTAAAGGGGCAGTCAATGGGAGTCATGTATTCCCGGCCCTGAAGGTTGATTACCAGGTACAATACCCCGGCTTTTTCCAGCCGTATCCAGCCCCGGCCGGGATTCCCCTGGGGGTAGTTTGCGGGCCGCAAAACCCGCTCCTCCTTATCCAGAAGGGGCCAAAATTCCCGTTTTTCCCAGACATGGTTGCCGGTGGTTACCACATCGGCGCCGGCCCCCAGGATGCGTTTCAGACTCGCCTCCTCCAGCCCAAACCCGCCGGCGGCGTTTTCACCATTCACAATGGTAAAATGTACCCCCTGTTCCCCAATAAGGCCGGGAAGCCCCTTTTCCAGGGTCAAGAGTCCGCCTTCACCCACCACATCTCCGATCATCAGCACTTTTACTGTTGTCACAAAAAAGATTATAACAGGGAGTCTTCCGGC
>JAIRNB010000129.1 GCA_031258265.1 Treponema sp.
CCCAATGATGTTTTTATCTGCGATGAATGTGTGGAAGTGTGCCGAAAGATTCTTTCCGAAGAGGAGCATGAACTTTCCACCCAATTTACCGGGGATATTCCCACCCCCAGGGAAATAAAAAATTATCTGGATCTTTTTATTATAGGCCAGGATGACGCAAAAAAGGCTTTGTCCGTGGCGGTCTACAACCATTACAAGCGAATCGCCAATCCCGCTAAAGAAGCCGACGATGTGGAAATCGAAAAATCAAATGTCCTTCTTATCGGCCCCACCGGTACGGGGAAGACTCTTCTGGCCAAGACCCTGGCAAAGAAGCTAAAGGTTCCCTTTGCCATCGTGGACGCCACCACCCTTACGGAGGCCGGTTATGTGGGGGAGGACGTGGAAAATATCCTCCTCAAACTTATCCAGAACGCCGGGGGAAACATCGCCGCCGCGGAGCGGGGTATCGTCTATATTGACGAGATCGATAAAATCGCCCGCAAGGGGGAAAATGTTTCTATCACCCGGGATGTGTCCGGCGAAGGGGTACAGCAGGCCCTTCTCAAGATCATCGAAGGGACTATCGCCTCCGTACCCCCCCAGGGGGGCAGGAAACACCCCAACCAGGAGATGATCCGTATTGACACCACGGACATCCTCTTTATCTGCGGCGGCGCCTTTGTGGGGCTGGAAAAATTCATAGAACGGCGGGTGGTACAGCACCCCATGGGATTCGGCGCGGAGGCGGGCAGTCGAAGCCAGCAGAGTCTTAAAGAACTCTTTGACGCCCTTCACCCGGATGATCTTATCCATTTCGGCATGATCCCCGAATTTATCGGCCGGCTCCCCATCACCGTGAGTCTTGAAGAATTAAAGCGGGATGATCTTAAACGGATCATCACCGAACCCCGGAACGCCATTGTAAAACAGTACCAGGCGTCCCTGGCTATAGACGATGTAAAACTTGAATTTACCGAAGGGGCCATCAACGCCATTGCCGATACGGCGATTAAGCAGAAAACCGGGGCCCGCGGCTTACGGGCTATCGTAGAAAAGCTTATGACCGATATTATGTTTGAAATTCCCTCCATGCCGGGGAGTAAGCGGGTGGTTATTACCCAAGATGTGGTGGAGAAATCCCAGGCGCCGGAGATTCTTCTCCTGCAGAAGAGCGCCTAAACCGTGAAACCCTTCCGGGGTTGGCAAAAAATCGCCGGTATTTTCAGGAAGAGGGAACGGAAAATTTTACCCCGGCGGAGGGAAGTCCAGCCCGCGGAAGCCGGCGGCCGGGAACTTGAAGAACTTGTCCTTTTACCCCTAAACGGCATAGTCCTCTTTCCCCACACGATGGTCCCCCTTTTTATTACCTACAAACCGGGAATCGCCGCCATAGAAGAATCCCTTGGCAGGGACCTGAGACTCTTTGCCGCCTGCGTCATGGATGCCGCCGGCCCTTTCCAGGGTTTTTCCCTCTGCGGTACGGTGGTCCGTATTGTTCAAAGACTGCGGCTCCCCGATGGTTCCTTCCGGGTCATACTGCAGGGGGAATACCGGGGGACCATCACCGACATACTTCACGGTCCCGCGGTTCCCTCCGGGACAAAGAAGGGAACGGAAAAGGCCGCCGGACCGGCCTATACCCTGGTACAGGTGGAAGCTATTCACAGCCCTCCGGCGGAAACAAATTCAGCCCTCGTCCAGGCTGTTCAGCGATCCTTCGCCCTTTACGCGGAACTGTCCAAAAAGATCGGGGCCGACACCGCCGCCGCCGTAGAAAAGGCGGAAAACCCTGAACGTCTTGCCAACCTTATTTCCAACGCCATGGCCGTTAAGGCCGAAAAAAAGGTGGAACTCCTCTCCATCGCCGGGGCCGAAAAACGCCTGGAGGCGGTCCTGGAAACCCTGGAACTGGAAAACGAAATTTACAGCGTCCATAAAAATATATCGGGCAAGGTAAAAAGCAGGCTGGAGAAAAACCAGCGGGAGTACATTCTCCAGGAACAGCTAAAGGAAATCAACAAAGAGCTGGGGAAAGATAAGACGGAGGATGAGTACGCGGACCTGGAAAAGGCCATTGCCGCACGGAATCCGCCGGATGAGGTTATGGCAAAGGCGCAAAAGGAGATAAACCGTCTCCGTAAGCTTCAGCCCTTTAGCCCGGAAGCGGGGGTCCTCCGCTCTTATTTGGAATGGATCGCCGATCTTCCCTGGAACGAATTCTCCTCGGATTCGGCGGACCCGGATAAGGCGGAAAAGATCCTGGAAGAAGATCATTTTGATATGCGCAAAGCCAAAGACCGGATTCTGGAGTTCATTGCCGTCAGGCAGCTTACCGCGGATACCGGGAAGGACGGCAGGGTTCCGGGCATCAAGGGGCCCATCCTCTGCTTTGTGGGCCCCCCGGGAACGGGAAAAACCAGCCTGGGAAAATCGGTGGCCCGGGCCCTGGGCCGGAAATTCGTGCGGATCTCCCTGGGAGGGGTCCGGGACGAGGCGGAGATTCGGGGCCACCGGAAGACCTACGTGGGGGCCCTGCCGGGGAAGATCATCCAATCCATGCGGAGGGCGGGGACGATGAATCCGGTTTTCCTCCTGGACGAAATAGACAAGCTCTCCAGCGATTTTCGGGGGGACCCCGCATCGGCCCTGCTGGAAGTGCTGGACCCGGAGCAGAATTCCACCTTTACCGATCACTACATGGAACTGGCCTACGATCTTTCCGGGGTCCTGTTTATCGCCACCGCCAATTCCCTTAACGGCATCCCCTATCCCCTCCTGGACCGGATGGAGATCATCGAAATTCCCGGCTACGGGGAAAATGAAAAACTCGCTATCGCCAAACAGTTTCTCGTCCCCAAGGAGCTTGAGGAAAACGGCCTGGGCAGGGCAAAACTCAGCTTTACCGATGAGAGTCTCCGGGAAATCATCCGGCATTGGACCATGGAAAGCGGGGTCCGGGGCCTGGAAAGGGAAATTGCCCGGGCCCTCAGGCGGATCGCCCGGGAGGCGGTAAAAAAACACCACGGCCCCGGGGCGGAAAAATCCCTGGAAAGTTTTAAGCGGCTTATCCGGCGGGGGGATTTGGAAAAGCTCCTGGGCCGGAGGAAATACAAAAAAGACCTGGTGTTCAAGGAAGAACGGATCGGAGTAACCTACGGCCTGGCCTGGACCGAAACCGGGGGCGCCATGCTTCCCGTGGAAACCCGGGCCTTCGCGGGGAGCGGGGAGCTGATCATCACGGGGAATCTGGGGGACGTGATGAAGGAAAGCGCCCGGATCGCCCTTTCCTGGCTGCGGAGCGTGACGGAGAACTACAAGTTCTACCTGGACATTGCCAAAACGGACTTCCATATCCACGTTCCCGAGGGGGCAATCCCAAAAGACGGCCCTTCCGCGGGGATAACCCTGGCATCTTCCCTGCTTTCCACCCTATGCCGGAAGGCGCCCCGGCCGGGGACCGCCATGACGGGGGAGCTTACCCTGACAGGCCGAATCCTTCCCATTGGCGGACTTAAGGAAAAGGTCCTGGCCGCGATAAGAAACGGCATGGACAAGCTGCTCCTCCCTGGGGACAACCGGGAAGACTGGGAAGAATTGGATAAGGATATACGGGAAGCCATTCCGGTGGAATTTGTGGAAAACGCCGAAGAGGCCTTTGTCCATCTCTTTGGGACCGGGATACAGAGAAAGCCCAGGGCCAAGAAAGGCAAGGCGGCGGACAGCGCAAACGCCGAAGAAGAAAAGAACTGCGGCTAGCTAGAGTCCTATGGCTGCTTATTTTGGGGCAGCACCCGGTCAAGTTCATCCTGGGTGATGATACAGGGGATATCGGGGGATTTTCCGCCGCAGGGGGTGGAATTTTTGTGGAATTGGGGGGCCGGCGGTTTGGAAAAACCGGGAGACGCCTTTTCCCGGCATCCGGCAAAGATTTTGTCCAGTTCCGATTGGGAAATACTCTCCATAATAGCATAGCCGCCCTTTTAGAAAGTCCTCTTAACAGCATAAGACGCTTTCGTTCAAAATACCAGCATACGGGCAACAGCGAATGAACCGGGGGTATATAGGGGAGAAGTTACGGTAGCTTCGCTGCCGGTCCCCCAGGTCCCCGCGGGCGGCCGTTGGGGTCTATTTTGTGATCCCCTTTCAAAAACGGCGCGCGCCGGGACGCCGAATCCGCGCCTACAGGGAACAGGTACAACAAAACGCGCGATCCGGGGGGTAAGCGGAAAAGACGGGCCGGGCCCGTCTTTGGAGTGGAGGGGGGGCCAGAATAAATGCGCCGCACAGCCACTAATTGACCGGGGAAGCGGGCCCCCCCTAAAAAATCAGAGCAGAACCGGGGGGTTATTTCAGGATAACTTCGGTCCTCCCCGCGCCCCCCAGCTCGGGGCGGGAAAAATAGTAATCCGCCACGGCTTTCTCGTTTCGCAAATATTCGTGGACCCCCTTCATAAGAACCCCCTCCCCCTTGCCGTGAATCACGGCAAATTCCCGGAGCCCCGCCAGGACGGCCCCGTCTATCTGCCGTCTCAGGGCATCCAGGGCTTCCTCCAGGCGCATCCCCCGCAGGGAAAGTTCAATTTTAACGCCGGCGGGGGCCGCCAGGTCCACCGACACGGCATAGGGTTTGGACGGGGCCGGGGAAAGGGGGACCAGTTCCTTCCCGTCCACGCTGAGTTTTAGGGAACCGATTTCCACTATCCAGTTGCCTTTTTTCTTGCGGTCGGGCCGCAGGACCCGTCCCCGGCGTTTATTCTCCCCCGCCAGGACCTCCGCGCCTTCCCGCAGGGCCAGGGCGGAATCGAAGGCCGGGGTGGAAGGTTTCTGTTCCTCCAGTACCGTTTCCCGGTCCCGCGCCAGAAGGGCCCTTTCGTCTTCCAGTTCCCGGTCCCCCCTGGCCGCCGCCGCTTCCAGGCCCGCCAGGAATTCCTTTACCTTGAGGGTCTTCTCCCGGCTGATCTCCCCCTCCCGCAGTTCCCGGACCAGATTTTCCAGGGTCTTCCTGCTTTCCGAAAGGAAGGTCCCCAACTGCCCCAGGTTCTCCCGCTTCTGCCCGGCCTCCCTCTGCCGGAGCCGCAGTTCTCTAAGGTCCGCCTTCCGCCGCTCCTCCCGGAGCCGCCGTTCCTCGGTTTCGATACGTCCCCGGCCGGAATCCAATTCCCGGTGTTTATCCCGGAGCCCCCGGATAAGGGCGGAAACATCGGCCCGCTCCTCCGCCAGATAGGAACGAGCCTTTTCCACAATCTCCGGGGGAAGGCCGTTCCGGGCGGCAATATCCAGGGCCCGGCTTTCCCCGGGAAGGCCCATGATGACGCGGAAGGTGGGGGACAGGGTATGGCTGTCAAATTCCACGCTGGCATTCTCCACCCCCTCCCTGGTATAGCCGTAGTTTTTAAGAATCCCGTGGTGGGTGGTAACAAAGAGGCAGCAGCGTTTCCCGGTAAGGTGATCGAGGATCGCCATGGCTATGGCGCTCCCCTCCTCCGGGTCCGTGCCGGACCCAAGTTCGTCCAAAAGAACAAGGGAACGGGCGGTGGCGGCGGCGGCAATGCGGGCGATGTTTACCATGTGGCCGGAAAAGGTGGACAGGGACTGGCTTAGAGACTGTTCATCCCCAATATCCGCATACAGGCCGTCAAAAACCGGAAGGCTGGTCCCCTCCGCCGCGGGCAGGGCCAGGCCGCTTTGGTTCATCAGGGCAAAAAGCCCCAGGGTCTTCAGGGCCACGGTCTTACCCCCGGTATTGGGCCCGGTGATAATCACCGTCCGCAGCGGCGGGGCGAGGATCAGATCAATGGGCACGGCGGCGGAACCTAACAGGGGGTGCCGGGCCTTGAGCAGGGTGATAGGGCCGGCGCCGGCGAAGATCCCCTGGGTTTCCAGGCTGTAGCGGGCCTTGGCCCGGAGAATCTCCAGCTCAATTACGCCCCGGTGAAACAGACCCAGCTCCTCCCGGCCGGCGGCAATGGTCCTGGTCAATTCCCGCAGGACCCGGCGGATCTCCGCCTCCAAGGCCCGTTCTTCGATAAGGATGCTGTTGTTCCGTTCCACCACCTCCTCTGGCTCCACAAAGACGGTCTGCCCCGTGGCGGATACTTCGTGGACAATGCCCCGGACCCGGCCCCGGAAATTCGCCTTCACCGCCAGCACCAGCCTCCCGTCCCGCTGGGAAGGCAGGGGGTTTTGGAGGAACCTCCGGGCCTCTTCGGTTCCCGTATAGCGGGCCACGGCGGCTTCCAGTTCCCCCCGCAGGTTCTGTATCCGCCTCTTGATGGCCCGGAATTCGGGAAGATCCCGGAGTTTTCCGTCCCTGTCGATAACTTTGAAGATCCCCAGGGCCAGGGCTGAACAACCGGGCAGGCTGTAGAGGATTTTCCCCAGGGAAAGCTCCGGCCCAGAACGGGGACCGGCCGCGGAGGGCCGGAGGCCGGGGGTCTTGAGAAGCCAGGCCGTGAGTTCCTGGGCCCGCTCTACAAAAATTCCCAGGGCATAGAGTTCGTCAATCTCCAGGCCGGCCCCCTCCACCGCCAGTTTGGGCAGAATAGGGCCGATGGCGGGGAGGGACTCCCGCTTTTCCCCGGCCTCCTCTTTCATCAGGCGGAGGATGGCGGAAACGGAGGCCTTTAGTTTTTCTACCGCCCCGTCATCTTCCAGGGGAGATTCCAGGCGGATACGATCCGCCGCCTCCCCGCTTAAGGCGCAGCGGGCAAGGCGGGCCTGGATTTCCCCGTATTCAAGAAGCGCAAAAGTCCTGTCGTTCAATCCTTTCCCCCCGTCAGCAGTTCCTCCGAAATACGGAGAAAACTATCGTAGCGGTCTTCATGGATGATCCCCGCGGTTACGGCCTCAAGAATCTTGCAGCCCGGTTCGCTCCGGTGGGTGCAGGAAAGGCCGTAACTACAGCGCCCCGCCAGGGGGGCAAATTCCCTCATGTGGAGGATAAGCTCCCCGGCTTCAAGGCCCCAGGGAAGAAAACGCCGTATACCGGGGGTATCTATGATCAGGGTTTCCGCCGGACCGGCCCCCGGAATCTCGATGATCTCCGCCAGGGTAGTGGTATGGTTCCCCCGGTCGTACTTTTCATTAAGGTTCCCCACCCGGGCGGCGGCGGCGGGCAAAAGGGCGTTCACCAGGCTGGACTTCCCCACCCCGGACTGGCCCACCAGTACGGAATAACGGCCGCCGATAAACTCCAAAAGCTCCGCCATCCCTGAACCGGTTTTCGCGGAAACGGAAAGCACCGGGTAGCCGATACGCCTAAAATCTTCCAGCCGTTCCTCCACGTCAAGCCCCGCGGGAAGATCGCATTTATTACAGACAATGGCGGCGGCGATCCCCGCGGCATCGGCCTGGATAAGAACCCGGTCCAAAAAGCGGGGCCGGAAGGGGGGAGAACCGGGGCTGGTCACCGCCAGCACCAAATCGGCGTTGGCCGCCAGAATCTGCGCCGCCGCCCGGTTCGTCCCCAGGGCCTTTTGATTTTTCCGCGCAAAGATACTGCGGCGTTCCAGGACTCCGGTGATCAGGGCCGGCGCGGATGCCCGCGCGGAGGCCGGCCCTTTTTCCATTTCCACCAGTACCCGGTCGCCGGGGGCCAGGGGGTTGTAGTAAAGCTCTACCCCTTTAAGAACCTTCCCCTTGATCCGGCATTCACGGTACACAGGGCCCCCCCCGTTATCAAGGCGGACGGTAAAAATATTACGGGAACCCCGGATAACAAGTCCACTGCGGCCCGAAGGCTTCCTCATAGAATCTCTAACTCAAATCCCAGGGACCGGGCCAGGGATTCCCAGGGACCGGGAAAAGGGGCGTCCCCCTCCGGGCCGCCGCTCAAGCGGACATAAAAACGGCGAAAAGGAAGGCCGGCGGAACGGAGGCCCCCCTCATCCAAAAGGGATTCGATACGCCGGGTAATTCCCTCCACCGATTCGTAGACGGTAATATCCGGCGCCGCCTCCCGCCTGAATTCCTCCAGCAAAAAAAGAAAATGGGTACAGCCAAGAACCAGGCCGTCCGCCCCGGCGGCCCGCAGCCGCTCCAGATAGGGGATCAGAACCCGCCGCCTTTCCTCCTCCCCGGCAAGGGCATAACGGTACTCCACAAAATCCACCAGTTCCGGGGCGGCAATAGGAATAACCTGGGAACCGGCCCCGTAAGCGGCCGCCAGCTCCGCAATGTACGGATCCCTTACCGTCCGGTCCGTTCCCAGCACCCCTATGCGGCCCGTCTTTGTCCCCAAAAGCGCGGGTTTAACCGCGGGGACCGTACCCACAAAAGGCAAACGGGGGAAACGCTCCCGTAAAAAAGAGAGGGCGGAAACACTGGCGGTATTGCAGGCCAGGACCACCAGCTTGGGGTCCTCCCTGGAAACCAAGTCCGGCACCAGGGCCCCAAGAATATCCAGCAGTTCCCCCCTGCTCCGCCCGCCGTAGGGAAAATTCCGGCGATCCGCCAGGTACACCACCGATTCCCCCGGATTGCGGGCGGCAAATTCCCTGCAATACGGAATCCCCCCAATACCCGAATCCAAAAAAACGACAGGACGTTTATCCATGCGCGCTAAAAAGATCGTCAAAGGCGGATCGGGCGGAACGGGCGCGCTCCGCCTCTTTTTTTTGCCCCGGCCCGGGGGAACGGAGGCTGGGATTTAGGGAAAACCAATCGCAAAAATTCGCCCGTTCCCGGTCACCCGGCGGATCGGAAGCCGCCTGAGGCTCCCGGCAGTCCCCGGAAGAACCGGGACTGAAAAAAAGACAGTTTTTACAGGAACGAATGTCCTTGCCGCAAATTTCGCATCTCAGGGACCGGCCTATGGGCCCGGCGGCCTTAACAGGACTCCCGCAGTACCAGCACATAAACCGATTCTAACCCGGAATTCCCGTCAAAGCTAGTATTTTGACAGCAGTCACCTGGCGCCGCCGGCTATTTTGGGCGCATCCCCGTCTTGCTCTCGCAAGGCGGGGACCGGGCTATCGCTGCAATCTTTTGGCTTCGTCAAAAGTATTTCCGCTCTATCCCTCGCGCTGCTAAAAAATGGCAACCATGCCATTTTTTAGCTTTACGTTTTTGCTT